>JAYRFD010000217.1:0-1937 GCA_041908565.1 Polyangia bacterium
GACATCGGCGAAGTGCCGCTGCCCACCAGCGCGACGCTTTCCAACCCGATTCAAAACGCCACCGTCGACCTGAAAGATCCGGTAGATGCCAACAAGGTTCGCAAGGGCGCGGACATCCTGGCCATCTTCTCTGCGGTGCCGGGTGATGCGGCGTATTCGCCGGTCTGCCGCCTGCGCTTCTTCGACAAGAAGAAGGTCACCTGCGCCGCCAAAGAGCCGTCGGATCTGATCGCGCCGCGTCCGCTGTGCAGCGCGGCTGAACTGAAAGCGCAGCCCGATGCGTTGGTGACCAAGGACAGCATGGGCAAGGCGCTGCCCAACTACTACGTCCACTGCTTGTTCCAGAAGCGGTCGCAGTAACCATGGCGCGCCTTACCTTCACGTTGTGCCCGTCGCGGCGGGCTTTGTCGCGCGCTTCGCTGCTGCTGCCGCTGCTCGCTGCGCTGGGATCGCTGCCTGTCGTGCTGACCGCGCACGATGCCTGGGCGATTGGCGAGGTCACCGGTCGCTTGGGCGGCGTGGTGCAGATCCAGACTGGCGCCAAAAGCAAAGACGGCCTGGCCGGTGTGCCGGTCACCATTCGCAGCAAGGCGCTTTTGGGTGGCAAGCGCACGGTCACCACGCAAGAAGACGGCAGCTATCGCTTCGACAGCTTGCCGCCGGGTACCTATACGCTGAGCGTTCGCGTCGACGGCTTCGTGCCCATCGAGCAGCGCAACATCGTCGTGCTGGCCGGTCAGCTAGCGGCCGCCGATGTCGATCTGGAAGTCGGGCAAGAGACCACCAAGATCGTCGAAAAGCGCAACCCGGTGCTCAATCCCGAAAGCGCTGTGACGACCACGGTCCTGGACAACACCAAGGTGCAGCGCACGCCGGTGTTTCGTCAGGTGCAGGCCATGGCGCAGCTAGCTCCGGGCGTTGGACCGGGCAATTCACCGTCGGTGCGCGGCGGGCTTTCGCGATATACGCGGTATCTGGTCGATGGCCTGGACACCAGCGACATCGTAAGCGGTGGCATCAGCTCGCCGATGAACTTCGACGCGGTCGAGCAGTTCAGTCTGTTTTCCGGCGCCATGGACGCCGAATACAACAGCCTGGGCTTGGTGCAGAACATGGTCACGCGCTCGGGCGGAAACAAGTTCACGCTGGACGCCAGCTTCACGCTGCAGCCGACGGCGTTTAACAGCAATGTGCGCTATGGCGCGCAGCTTCCGCAGCAGAACGGCACGCTGCTTTACGACAACCGACCGCCGGCCGTCCGCGACTTTTATTCGGTGAACGCCAACATCGGCGGGCCGATTGTCAAAGACCGCCTGTGGTTCTTCACGTCGTTCCAGTTCAACTACAACCGCGCGATGGCGACGATTCCGCCGTTTCCGTGGTACGGCACGACGGAAGATACCGATCGCTATCGCTACACGTACACGTATCTGGGGCGCGCCAAGCTGACCTGGCAGGCGACGACGGCGACGCGCATCTCGCTGTCGTTCAACATCGATCGCAACCAGATCCAGAATTCGCTGCTGTCCACTTCGGTGACCAACGATGCCGAACGCATGATCGATCGCGGTGGCGAGTGGCTGGTTCTGCTGGTCGATAGTGCGCTGTCATCGAAGTGGCTGTTCCAGATGCAGGCGGGCTTTACCACCAAGCGCAGCCTGGAAGACACCGCCAAGACCACCGACGACGGACTGCCGGATCGCATCACGCCTTCGCGCACGCTGCGCACGTCCGATCAGTACAACGGCGTCACGTACGGCAATAGCTCGGGCGGCTGGAACGACGAGACCAAGTACCGCATCCAAGTCGACCCCACGCTGATGTACAGCACCACGGGGCGAAGCGGCACGCACAACATCAAAGGCGGCGTGCAGTTCGCGTACATGCGCTACAGCCACACGGTCGGAGTCGCCGGCGGCCTGCGCTATACCGACAAC
>JAYRFD010000218.1:0-6131 GCA_041908565.1 Polyangia bacterium
ACAGGACGATTGACGACGGCTCCGGATGGCCTCTAGGATCGTCCATGCCCTCCCCTTCGTCGCGTCGCAGTCCGCAGCAGGTGGCGGCCGCTTTGGCTGACTTTCAAGGGCGCCACCCAACCCGCACGCAGCTGTTGCAGCTGGGCCAGACCCACGAAGGGCGACCCATCTTGGGCCTGCTTATCGCGGAAGACCTGCAGCAGCCCGACCCGCGACCGGTTGTCCTTTTGGACGGCGCGCATCACGGCGGCGAGCTTCTGTCCGTCGACGTGGTGCTGGATGCCATCGCGGTGCTGCTGGACAACAGCGAACTGGCGCTGGCCCCGCGCGTCGAGCGCTGGCTGCGCGAGCTTGTCATCCTGTGCGTGCCCGAGGTCAATCCCGATGGTGTGCAGGCGGTGTTGACCGATTCAGCGCGCAGCGATCGCAAGAACGCACGCGACAACAACGAAAACGATCGCGTCGACGGAGCAGACGGCGTCGATCTGAATCGCAACTATCCCTATCGCTGGGGATCGCTGGGTGAAAAAGGCAGCTCGTCGGATCCCAAGAGCGTGTACTACCGCGGTCCCAACGCCGCGTCTGAACCCGAGACGCAGGCCATGATGGCCCTGGCCTTGGAACAGCATCCCGTTGCCAGCATTTCGTTTCACACCGGGACCGTCGCGCTGCTGGCACCGTACACCATTGCCGACGCGCAGAATCCAGAGCCCAACGAAGCCTGGATCGTCGCCGAGTGGCTGGCCGCGCAGCTTCCGCGCCATCCGCAGGATCGCGAATTCGTCCTGAAGAAGAACCTGTATCCCGTCGACGGAACCGATCAGGACTGGCTGCGTCACGAACTGGGCACGCTGGCGCTGATTGTTGAAAGCGCGCGAACCAGTGCCAAGACAACAGAGGAACGCAACGCCATCGTGGCTGTCGTGCGCAACACGTGGATGCTGCTGTGCGATCGATTTCTGGACGGGCCAAGCCTGTCAGGACAGGTGCAAGACGCGAATGGGACACCGCTTGTGGCTCGCGTGCGGATCGCAGAACAGGCGCTGCACGAAGGCGAAGAATGGACGACGCGGATGCGCGATGGCCGCTTCGATCGCTTCCTGGCCGCGCCGGGAACCTACACCGTGATCGCGGAAGTGGCAGGCCAGCCTCCCGTCGCGCAGCAGGTCGATGTCAGCGCGGGTCGCGTTCAGGTGACCCTGACCGTGCCCGACGCGCCTGCCCGCCCATAACGGCCACGACCCTCGTCATCAAGGAGACGCAAGATGCCGCACAGCGTATACGGTCCAAATGCGCACGCGACGGGGCCCTTGGTCGCGGGGCCGATGCTGGGCGAAGGCTCGCCGACCGAGGCGCGGATCTGGGTGCAAGCGCGGGGCGCGGTGCCGCTGCGCCTGTGCGTCTATCGCCGGGGTGAAAGCCGCGTCGAAAAAGATCTGCAGCAGACGCCGTCCGTCGACCAATGGCTGTGCTGCGTGTTTCATGTGTCCGATCTGGAAGCCGGCGCCGCCTATGAATACAGCCTGTTCAGCGATCACGGAGAGACGGCTCGCTTCGCGCTTCGTCCCTTTGTTTCTGACGACGCCACGGCACTGCGCATCGCGTTTGGCTCTTGTTACAAGGAATGGTCGCGAACCGATCTGCGCATCTTTGATGCTATCGCGGCCCGCTGTCCTGATCTGTTTCTGCTGCTGGGCGATACCTGTTACACCGACGAGGACGACCGGCAAAGCGAAGCGACGCTGATGCAGGCCCACCTGCGCAATCGCAACAACGACCGCTTGCGCGCGCTGATCGCGCAGGTGCCAAGCCTTGGCATCTGGGACGATCACGACTACGGGCCGAACGACAGCGACGATCGATACAGCGAAAAAGAACGATCGCTGCGCTGCTTTCGCCGCATGTGGGCGCAAAGCCAGTACGGCACGGATGGCGTCCCCGGCATCTTTTGCCGCGTGCGCGTCGGGCCGGTCGATCTGTTCCTGCTGGATTCACGCTTTCACCGACGGAAACACGAGCGCATTTTGGGCAATGAACAGCTCGACTGGCTGCTGGATGGGCTGCGCAGCAGCACGGCGCCGATCAAGCTGCTGCTGTCGGGATCGCAGCTATTGCCCGAAGTGGCTGCTCTCCCCGACTGGGACTGGGAATGCTTCCGCCGCGACGGAGAGCGCGAACTTTCGACGCTGCAGCACGCCATCGCCGAAGCCGGCATCGGCGGAGTCGTAGCGCTAAGCGGCGACCCGCACTTGGGACAGCTTTTCTGTGCCCGCGGCAGGCTGCGTTCCGACGGGCAGATCGGTCCACCGCTGTGGGAACTGACCAGCAGCCCGCTGGCCAACAAGCCCTGGCACAAGCCCGTCTGGCCGGCCGACAGTCACGGCGACTATGCCTTTGACCATTACCTGCTGACGGAAGTGGTGGCACCGAACTTTGGCTGGGTCGACATCGACCTGTCGCGCCCCGCGGCCGAGATACGCCTGTCGCTGCATAGCGATGACGGCACCGCGTTCTTTACACAAGACCTGGACCTGGCATCGCTGCAGGTGCAGCCACCGAGCGCCCACCTGTGTGCCGCGGTTCGCGACCCGCATCGCGCGTATGTCTTTCAGGGCGAACGCTACGTGCGTTGCAACCCACAGACCGGCGCCATTGCGGACGGCTATCCCAAGCTGATCGTCGACGGCTGGCACGGCCTGTTCCGCGGCTGGCTTAGCGAACAGCAGGGGCTGGATGCCGTGTACGTTTCGCCGCGCGGCAAGGCGTACTTTTTCTGCGGCAATGGCTACGTCCGCTACGACCTGGACAGCGACAAGCCCGATCCGGGATACCCCAAGTACATCCAGCCGCACTGGAAAGGTCTGTGGCCCTTCCAGCTACTCGCCGCTCTGCCCTGTCCCGACGGAGACAGCGAGAAGATCCTGTTCATCCACGGGCTGCAGTGCCTGCGCTACGACATCAAGCACGACCGCGTCGATGCCGGCTATCCGCGACCGCTTCATGACGAATTTTCCGGCATGTTTGCCGACGGAATCGACAGCGCAGTGGCCTGGCACGATGGCGCGCTGTACTTCCTGCGCGGCGACCAAGTGCTGCGCTATGACTCCGGCTCGCGTCAGCCGGCGGCAGGCTATCCGCGCACCTTGCCCGACGGCGCGTCGCGTCGCTGGCTGGGCTTTTTGGAATAATGGCAGCCGCGCCTGAACGAATCACATCCTCCGGGCCAGCCAGGCCGTGCCACACGCGTCGCCCCGACGCGGCGATCCAGCGCAGTGACGCAGCGACCGCGGACCTTGGGTCGCGCGCTGCACAAACAAAAAAGCCCACAGAACCGAGGCAGTGCCTCAGCCTGTGGGCCTTCTTGCGCGAGCTCGACTAACCGATCTTGCCGTTCAGTGCGAACGCGATGATCAGCGAGTAGATGACCAGCGACTCGATGAGCGCCAGACCCAGAATCATCGGCGTGAACATCTTGTCCGAGGCGCCCGGGTTGCGCGAGATGCCTTCCAGAGCCGCCGCTGCCGCACGCCCCTGACCGAGTGCGCCGCCGAACGCCGCGATGCCCAGGCCAATGGCCGCCGCAATGGCGTACCAGCGGCCGTTTTCGACCTTCAGCGCTTCGGGGCTGGCCGTCTGCGCATAGGCCGCCGACGTCGCGAGAAGGGTGATCATGGCGGCGAACGCCGTCATCAGTTGCTTGCTGAGCTTCATAGCTAGGTTCCTCCGTGAGATGGTTCGTTGTGTGCTGAGTTCGGAAACTCGGTTTGGGTTGCGGGCGGACCGTCGCTGACTTCGCACTTCTTAGTGCGCCGCAGCGTGAGCCTGCCCGTGATCGGCATGTCCTTCGTGTGCGTGGTCGTCGTGGTGTTCGTGTTCAGCCACCGCCATGCCGATGTACACCATCGACAGCAGGCAGAACACCAGGGTCTGCACCACCGCCACCATCGTGCCCAGCACCAAGAAGGGCACCGGCAGAAGCAGCGGCAGCAGGAAGAAGAAGACGCTTAGAACTTTGTGGTCGGCGACCATGTTGCCCATCAGACGCATCGACAGCGACACCGGGCGAGCCACGTGACCAATTAGCTCGATCGGGAACATCAGGGGAGCCAAGTACCAGACCGGCCCCATGAAGTGCTTGATGTACGGGCCCAAGCCCTGCGCCTTGATGCCTTCGATGTGGGTGATGACAAACACCGTCAGGCCCAGCGCGACGTTGGTCTTCAGGGTCGCCGTCGGTGGCAGGAAGCCCGGGATCAGCGACAGCACGTTGCTAAAGAAGATGAAGCAGGCCAGCGTGCCGATCAGCGGCAGGAACTTGCGGGCGGGCTTTTCGCCCATGGTGTTGCGGGCCAGGCCCCACAGCGCGTCGCCGATTAGCTCGAACAGGTTGCGCAGCGAAAAGCGAGCCGGCGGCACGATCGCTTGATCACCACCGCGTGCCATGGCGGATGAAAAGCTCAGCGCACCGACGGTGACAAACAGCAGCACCATGAACGCCGACAGCACGTGGGTCAGCGTGAAGTGCGACTCTGCAAACGGTCCGCCGGTGAAATAGAAACCTTGGCCCGGTGCTTCGCGCCCAAGCTGATGGCGCAGAAGATCGGTCAGGGCTCCCAGTCCCGGCAGAAAGTCAAACCAGCTAGATTCTTCACCCATCGGAAGTCGGTCTCCTTATCCCACGCGGTCGCTGGATTCGTCGGAAGGCGGCGCACTGGCAGACACCGCGGCGATGCTGCCGGAAGCAGACATCGCGGGGGTCAAGCCGGGTCGGGTCTCTCGCCAGGCAAGCTCCAGGGCGCGCAAGAGCGCGGCCAAGGGCAGCAGCGAAAAGCCAGCGACCAGCCACAGCAGCGACAACGGCAGGAAGCGAATCATCACGTAAAGGACAATGCCCAGCAAAAGCAGCTTGAGCTGTCCGATGCCCAAAACCAGGCCCAGAACGACCTTGGGCTGACCGTTGGCCCGCCGGGTCGCAAAGCGAGCCAGCCACAGGATGGCGCGCGCGTTACCCAGCGACAGCAAAGCACCACACAGCGCCCCGATTTGAGCCCGCGGACTCCCCAGGGGCAGCGTCAGCAACAGCAGCACTGCCGACAGCCACAGGACCCAGCGCTCGACGGCGGCAAGGTGTTCTGGAGCAGCGGACGGTGTGTCTTTGGTTGGCGACGTGTTCACGGGGACTCTTGCTTCTGTGACAGCTCTCGTTGGTACTTGCGGGCTAGGCGGATCAGCTCGTTAAAACCAGAGGCGATACCCAACAGCACTCCCACCATCGTCAGCCACGAGCCCGTTCCGAACCGTCGGTCGAGCGCGCTGCCCACGCCGTATCCCAGGACCACTGCAACGCCAAAGAAGATCCCGATGTAGCTGTAGCGCAGCGACTGGAAGTACATCTTGGTCTTCACGTCGCTGTCTTTGGGCTGCGCGGGCTGGTCGGTCGACGGAGCTTGCGGTCCGTCGGCAGGCGGTACGCCGGGCGGGGTGCCTTGCCGGTTTTCTACGCTGGTTTCGTCGATGCGGTCCTCCGTCGTTCGGGATTTGGCCACCTGTTCTGCCCGTGATGTCGGCCCGATCTATCGGATGGATCCGACGAGCCAGTCATAGGCTGCGACCAAAAGAGGCGCCTACTTACCACAGGCCGGCTTTTGACTGCAAGTCCCGGATCGGGGCTCTGATAGCATGCCGCGCATGGGCGCGATCGAGCTTGTGTGCATCGACTGTCGAGGTCTGCAGCTTGCGAACATGGGAGACGAAAGGGCCTGGCTTGACCACCCCGATCAGCTGCCAGAAGCCGAAGTCCCCAAGCAGGCCCAGCAGCTGGACATGCGCACGCACGCGGCCTGGGGTCGAACGCTAAGCCTGCCGAACTATCTGCAGCGCGAGCGCGTCCTGCGGGCAGCCCCCTTCAGCCAGCGGGGTCTGCGCGCCTGGGCTCTGCAAAAGGACGGGGAGATCCTCGCCAGTTGCGAGACCTATGCCTGCGATGTGCAGCTGGGCGGTCGTGGCGCAGCCCCCGACGCTTCTAAAGCCGGCATCGGACATGGAATCGCCAGCGTCTATGCCGACCCCGCCCACCGCGGCCACGGCCACGCCAGCGAGCTTCTGCGACGGGTGCACGCGGCGCTGCAGGC
>JAYRFD010000219.1:0-3600 GCA_041908565.1 Polyangia bacterium
CCGAGCGTGGCATGCTGGGTCAGCACGCGCTGTTCGATCCCGCGGTGCTGCGTGTTCCCTCGCCCGAAGACCGAACGCCGCTGCTTCCGGGGCAAGGGGGCAGCCGACCCAACGAGTGGCGCGTCGTCATCAAGCGACAAGGCGCGCTGACGTCCGTCTTCTATCCGCACGACCCGCTGGATGTCGTGGGCTGGAAGGGGACGCTTACGGTCTGGCAGCTAAACGTGCGCGACATCCGCCCTGTGCTGTCGGATCGCTATCACTTGCCGCCGTCGGCGCACACGACGTTTATCGCCCCCAACGTCGCCATCTGTACCTTCGCGCCGCGGCCGCTGGAAAACGGCGACCCGCGTGCGCTGAAGGTGCCGTTCTATCACTCGAACATCGACTTCGACGAGGTGCTGTTCTATCACGCCGGCGAGTTCTTCAGTCGCGACGGCATCAAGCCCGGAATGCTGACCTTCCACCCCCAGGGCATTCACCACGGTCCACAGCGTCGTGCCGCCAAGCGAACACCCGCCGCACAGCGCACCGAAGAAGTTGCCGTGATGGTCGATACGCGCCGCCCGCTGGACATCTGCGCGTCGGCGACTGGCCTTGAGATCGTCGACTACTGGAAAAGCTGGCAAGCAGAGGACGCAGGATGAGCGCTCTTGCAAGCCTGGACTCTGACCCGATGACCCCCCAATCACCGACGAGCCTGAGTCAAATCATGGAACCGACGACGCCGACTTGTGACAACCCCTGCGCGCTGCGAGGCTTTGCCTTTGCGGTGTTTGCTTCCAAAGATCCCGATGCGCTGCATCGCCTGTTCCTGGCCTTTGGCTTTTCGCGCACGCAGCGTCACGCCACGCTGGTCATCGATCTGTACGAACAGGGTCAGATCTACTTCCTGTTGGATCGTTCCGGAACGGGCTTTTCTGCGCAGTTCGCGGCGGAACATGGCCCGTGCATTTCAGCCATGGGCTGGCGAGCGGCGGATGCCGAACAAGCAGAGCGCATCGCCGTTCAGCGAGGCGCCGCATCCGGATCGGGTGATCTTGTTCACACCGATGGTCGCCGTGTTCCATCGGTGCGTGGCATCGGCGACTCGCTGATCTACTTCGTCGATGATCGCGATAGCTGGGCCAGCCTGGGCTTTGTTCCGCTTGCGGATCCGGATCGCGTGCCGGCCAAGGGCTTCACGCAAGTCGATCACCTGACGAACAACGTGCCGCGCGGCGAGCTTCAGAAGTGGGGCGGCTTTTATCGCGAGGTCTTCGGCTTCACCGAGGTCCGCTATTTCGACATTCGCGGCGTGAAGACCGGCCTGACTTCGTACGCGCTGCGATCGCCCGACGGATCGTTCTGCATTCCGATCAACGAAGGCACCGAAAAAGGAAGCCAGATCAACGAGTACCTGGAGGAATACAAGGGCCCCGGTATTCAGCACATGGCGTTCCTGACCGACGACATCTTGGCGTCGCTGCGCGGCCTGCAGGGATCGCCGATACAGTTTCTGGACATCGATGACGACTACTACCGCGATATCTTCCAGCGCGTTCCCAACGTGCGCGAAGACCATGCCGAGATTCAGCAACGCAATGTGCTGGTCGACGGGGACGAGCATGGGTATCTGCTGCAGATTTTCACCAAGAACCTGATCGGCCCGATCTTCATCGAGCTGATCCAGCGGCGAAATCACCTGTCGTTTGGCGAAGGCAACTTCGGCGCGCTGTTCCGTTCGATCGAACGCGATCAGCAGCGCCGCGGCTATCTAAGCTAAGCGCCCTCGTAGCGGCTATTCCCCAACTGCCGCCGCTTGCAGCTACGGATTGCGCAGATGCGCAGGAAGGCACAGAGCATGGCGATCGATCTTTCCGCCAAGATTCCCAACAACGTAGACCTGGACCGCGATCCCAAGCTGCGCCGCGCCCTTGAGGCCTGGCAACCCAAGTACGTCGACTGGTGGAAAGAGGTCGGCCCGGTTGGCTTCCAAAGCAAAGAGATCTATCTGCGCACCGCGATCGATGTCGGCGCCGACGGCTGGGCCAACTATGACTACGTGCGCATGCCCGAATACCGCTGGGGCATCTTTCTTTCCGAAGGCTCGCCGGATCGAAAGATTGGCTTTGGCGATGTCGCCGATGACACGGTCTGGCAAGACGTGCCGGGCGAACACCGCGCATCGCTGCGCCGCTTGATCGTGACGCAGGCCGATACCGAGCCAGCCAGCGTCGAACAGCAGCGTCGCTTGGGCGCCATCTGCCCATCGCAGTACGACCTGCGCAACCTGTTCCAAGTCAACGTCGAAGAAGGCCGGCACCTGTGGGCGATGGTGTATCTGCTGCATCGCTACTTCGGGCGTGATGGTCGCGATGAAGGCGACGCGCTGCTGGAACGCAGGGCAGGGGATCGCGATCGGCCGCGCATCCTGGCCACCTTCAACGATCCAGTTGAAGACTGGCTGGACTTCTTCATGTTCACGATGTTCACCGACCGCGACGGCAAGTTTCAGCTGCTGTCGCTGGCCGAGAGCGGCTTTGATCCGCTGGCGCGCAGCGCGCAGTTCATGCTGACCGAAGAAGCGCATCACCTGTTCGTTGGCGAGACGGGCATCAATCGCATCGTCGCGCGATCGGCAGAGCTATCGCGAAAGGATCCGAACGGCGAAGCGATGCCACACGGCGGCATCAACCTGCCGGTGATCCAGCGCTATCTGAACCTGTGGTTTTCGTCGTGCCTGGATCTGTTTGGCGGTGAAGTATCGTCGAACGCGGCGGCGTATTTTTCCGCCGGACTCAAGGGCCGACCCAACGAAGCGAAGTTCCCCGATCATGTTGAAAAGAACGAAGTCCGCGTGCTGGAAGTCGCCGACGAAAACGACCGCTTGGTGAAGCGCGAAGTGGCGGCGCGACTGGCCATCAACGAAGACACGCGCGACGCCTACATCCGCGACTGCGCCCGCGCCGTCGAGCGCTGGAACCGCACCATCGAAAGCACGGGCCTGCCATACAAGCTGGCGCTGCCCAGCCGACGCTTCAACCGTCGCATTGGGGAACACGCCGGGCACCACTTTACCCCGACCGGCGATCCGATCAGCGCGGCGCAGTTTGAACAGCAGCGCGATCAGTGGCTGCCCAGCAGCACCGATCGCGACGCGGTCCGCGCCCTGCAGCAGAAGCCGGTCACCCAGCCCGGCGCCTTCGCCAACTGGATCGCGCCGCCGGCCCGCGGCATCGAAGGCAAGCCCATCGACTTCGAATACGTTCGCTTCGACTAGCAAGACGGCTTCCCCGCCCACCGCTGCATCCATCGCCTTCTCCGTCGCTGTGCCCCCACTGATTCTGAGCGGCACGCGCATCGCTTCAGCCATGTGCCAACGATTGAAACGCCCTTTGTCAGCGCGCTGCGCAGAGACGAACGCGCATGGATCTTCTGGCTGCATCGCCGTTTGGCTGGTCGCCGTTTGGACGATTGCGGCGGGCTCGCGACGCCCAGATCTAACCCGCAGAATCTGGCCGGGACCATGCTATCGGTAGAGTCTTCATGCGGCTCGACATGGAAGCACGTGTCGTCAAGGTGGCTGATACCAACGTGCACTATCTGGTGGGTGGCGAC
>JAYRFD010000220.1:0-6404 GCA_041908565.1 Polyangia bacterium
CCAGCGCTGGAATCAGTTTGTGGCTCGACGCAATCGCTTGGTCGAGGAATGGAACCACCTGATCGACGCAAATCAGCTGCAGGGAGAAAAGAAAGACGCTCTGCGCAGTCAGCTGGATCAGCTGAAGAACGAACGCGACACGCTAGAGCCCTGGTTCCGTCAGCTAGATGCCGACTACGACCGCGACATGGGACCCGTGCACACCGCATTTCAACGTGTGCGGGGTCGTGCTCCCGGTCCCACCGAGTACGGCGCAGAAGCCCTGTCCGAGTCGTTTGCCGAGTCGTTCGCGCTGTTCCGCGCCGACGGTGCGGCACTGCGTCGTATCTATCCCGATGTCTATGACTGGTTTGCCGCAGGTGGACATCTGCAAGCGCTGCGCGAAGCACTGGGCGATCTACCGACGCCGACCGCGGTCAGCACGCCTGCGCAAAGCGGCTCTGGATCACAGGTTCCCTGACGACATGGCGTGCGATACTTGGCCTATGCGTGACTGCGGCACGCGTGCAAAGCATGGATCGTTGTTGTGGGCCGTGCTGCTGTGCGCGCCGCTTCTGACGGGTTGTTTTGCATCCGTCGCCAGTCGCTGCCCCGCCTGTACAGAGCTAACCCCGCCGACGCTGCGACAGCTGCCACCGCAGGCCCGACGCTTGTTTGTGCTGATTCCCGGTCTGCTGGGCTATGGCCACGAATGGAACGCCGCGCAGATCGAGCTTGTGCAGCATCCCGAGATCGCAGTGGTCGTCTATTCCTGGGATCCCTGGCGCAGCGTCGTGCGATCGGGACAGGCCTTGGCGCAGGTGCTGGATCAGGTGGATCGCGCGCTGCCAGCCCAGATCCGCGATGTGACCGTGATTGCCCATTCCGCCGCCGGCATGATCGCGGTCGAAGCGGCCGCCCGCATCAGCGAGCCGCTGCGTCGTCCGTTCCGCATCGTCGCGGTCGGCACACCGCTGGCTGGAATGGGCTTCTATCCCGATCCACCCAACCTGCGCAACACGCCGCTGCCGATGGTGCTGGGCGGGCGCTTTACCGAATGGCCCACTCCGCGCCCCGGCATTCGCATCGATGTGTTTCCCACCGGTCCCGACGATCCTGTCATGCGGCCGATTGGTCGCCACGATCCCGCCGACCCGCGCGTGCTGCCAGCGGGCAGTCGCTTTGAACGCCTTCCTGCCGAGCTAGGTCATAACAACGCGCTGGGCTGGCTGTGTCGCCGCTTGCTGTCCGAAGACGAAAGGGGCAGCCATCCCCCCGTTGACGCGACCAGCGTAAAGGAGGCCCTGCAGTGAACTTGGATGCGCGCTTGGCCGACCTTTTGGCCAGCCCCATTCCGACGTGGGTGCTGGATCCCGACGCGGTGCAGGTCATCTGGGCCAACCCAAGCGCGCTGCGGCTGTGGAACGCCGAATCGCAAGAGGAGCTGGCGGCGCGACAGATGACGCCACTGCCCACGTCGATCCAGGCTCGCTTGGAAGCGGCGCGTCAGGACCTGCTGGCCGGACGCACGCGCGTCGATGACTTCGTGTTCTATCCCAAGGGTGTGCCGACTCCGGCTTGGCTGCACTTCAGCCCGATCCTCGATGAAGACGGGCGCCTGCTGTTCCTGCAACAAGCCATCGAGCGCAACATCGGCGAAGCGACGCACCTGCGCATGACCGAGGCCTTTCTGCACGCCTTCATCGGCATTGCCTGCGTGCGGTTCGATGGGCATGTCCTGTTGAAAAATCCGGCCGCCGCCGCGACCTTTGGCTCTGCCGCCGAGCACTGGCCCGACTGGCTGGCCGATCCGACGCAGGGGATCGCGCTTCTTTCCCGCATTCAGCAGGAAGAACGCCTGAGCAGCGAGCTACCCGTCCGCACACAGCAAGGCGAACGCATCCACCGCTTGGAGCTATGCCGCGTGCGCGATGCAGTCAGCGGTCAGCTGATCGCGCTGATCCAGCACGTCGATCAGACCGAGCGCCGACAGGCCGAGCAGCGCGCGCACAGCCAGTCGAAGCTGGCGCAGCAGCTAGAAACCGCACTGGGCCAAATCGCCGAACAGCACCGCCAGATCTTAGAGCTGTCCGCACCGCTTCTGGAAGTCGACGACGGCATCATCGCCGTGCCACTGATTGGGCAGCTAGACGCCCATCGGGCCGACGGCATCACCACGCGCCTGTTGCCCGCCTTGGTTGCCCGTCGGACGCGCGCCCTGATCCTGGACCTGACGGGAGTGGCGGAGTTTGACGATGCGGGAACGCAGGCACTGGTGCGCATCCTGGCCGCCGTCCGTCTGCTGGGGGTCAAGCCGTGGCTGTGCGGGATCAGTCCGCCGTTGGCCCGCACGCTGGCTCAAGGGCACGTGCAGACGCACGACACCCCCAACGCCCGCACGCTGGCCGAAGCGGTACGCATGGCGCGGGCCGCACTGCCCAATTCCCACGCCGCGCGACCGCTGGCACCGGTCAATCCGCGTCGGTGAAGTGGTAATCGACCGCGTACGGTGCGTGGTCGGAAAACTTGGGCATCGCCGCGATCGAGCAGTCACGCAGGCGGTCCGCCAGGTTCGCCGACACCACCTGATAGTCGATGCGCCAGCCGACGTTTTTCGCACGCGCCGCACCGCGCTGGCTCCACCACGTGTAGTCTTCGCCCGTCGGACGCAGCCGACGGTAGCTGTCGACCCAGCCCTGTTCGAAAAACAGCCGATCCAGCCAGGCCCGCTCTTCCGGCAGGCAGCCCGAGTTCTTCTGATTCGACGTCCAGTTCTTGATGTCGCGCCGCGTGTGCACGATGTTCCAGTCGCCGCAGATCACGTACTTTCGATCGCTCGCTTGCCAGCTCTTTAGGACGTCGGTGAAAAAGTCCATGCACTGAAACTTGAACTGCTGGCGTTCTTCGCTTGAGCTTCCCGACGGCAGGTACAGCGACACGATCGACAGGCGGCCCATGCGCACTTCGATGTAGCGCCCCTCTTCATCAAACGGCGAAAAGCCCAGCGATCGCCGCACGTCATCTGGTTCGCGTCGACAGAAGATGGCGACTCCGGAATAGCCCTTCTTGCTGCGAGCGTCGCACAGGAAGCGGTGATAGCCGCGGGGACGGTACGCCCGTTCGCTGATCTGATCTTCCTGCGCCTTGGTTTCCTGCAGACACAGCACGTCGGCGTCTTGCTTGGCAAACCAGCGGAAGAAGCCTTTTCCCGTCGCAGAGCGGATGCCGTTGGCGTTGAAGCTGATGATGCGCATGGCGCGCCGCACCATAGCAAAGTCGCGGGGCCGGTCGCGGATCAGGAAAGCGGCTTGCTGTACAGAACGCGGCCGCTGTCGGCAAAGCCGACCGCGCGATAGACCTGTTGCGCTCGCGCATTTTCGGGGCGCACTGCCAAGTGCAAGGCGGCGACGTTCTGCGCCTTGGCAAGCGCTGCGGCTTCCTGCAGAAGCGCTTGGCCCAGCCCGCGGCCGCGATGGCGCGCCTCGACGAATAGCTCGGTCAGAAACGCATCACGCCCGCACCATTCCAGATCAAAGCTGAAGCAGACGACGAAATAGCCAACGCAGACATCGTCCTGTTCGGCGAGGCCGACAAAGCCCAGGTCGGGGGACTGCAGCAAGCGCAGAAGCGCGCGCGCGCCAGATTCCGGGGACCAGGCGATGCCTTCTTCGCGGTTGAAGTCGATCATGTGCGAAAGCAGGCGGGACAGATCCGAAGGCTGGGCGACTCGTACACGCATGAAGCGGCCACCATACCGCAGTCCGACGGACAAGGAACGTCGGACGCAGTCGCGCAAGCGCTGCTGGACCAGCACCGCCCGCGGCCAGTTTTGCGCAGCTTGGCCCCTCGCCCCGCAGGCCGCACCAAGGGAAATCGCGATCTTGGCGCCGCGGCACCTGCTTTGCACCCCACGGGGTGCGCCGGCAAAACGAGCAGCCTTCGCCGTTTGCGCCAGGCAGTTCCGAAACCGCAATAGGGAGAATCCTTCGATGTCGCTATTGACGTGGACGAAAGAAGACTTCGGTACGAGTGTTGGCTTCGCAGATCATGAACATCAGGCCATCTTTGCAATGCTCAACGGTCTGCACGACAAGGTATTGGCCCAGGATGAAGAGGGCGCCAAAGCAGCCCTGGACGATCTAATCGGTTATGTTGCAAATCATTTCAAGCACGAAGAAGACGAGATGAAGGCGCATAACTATGCTGCGTATGCCGGACACAAGGCGGAACACGACAAGCTGGTCGGCATCGCCCTGGATTTGCAGAAAAAGGTCCACTCGGGCGCCGTCAAGCTGTCGGCCGAGACCACCGGCTTTGTGC
Organism: Polyangia bacterium; assembly: GCA_041908565.1. Classification (GTDB taxonomy): domain Bacteria; phylum Myxococcota_A; class Polyangia; order Palsa-1104; family JAEUJZ01; genus JAEUJZ01. Next base: position 4,300 of record JAYRFD010000220.1, read on the forward strand.
GCGACTGGCTGGTTCATCACATCCCCAAAGTCGACCGCGGATATGGCCCCACGCTAAGCAGAGCGGGCCTGTAAGAAGCAACCATGGCTGGTGCAAAGCGGGCGCCAGCCGGACCTCAATCTTGGTCATTGAATTATATTCTTCTGCAAATTCGTCTTATTTGACAAATAAGCATATATCACATTCAAGAATGCGCAAATACCAGCTCATCTCTATCAATATTTCACAACAAGCACGCAATCCACATTAATCCATTCGACCATCGAGCCATGTTCGACAAATAAGCACACAGATCATTTCAGCATTGCGGCGCCCACGTGCTGGTGGCCGGTCACGCCTTGGTTCGCGCAGTGGGGGTGCGTCCAGCGACGGCCCCTGCCACAATGCGCGGCCATGCACTGTGCACGCCTGTTCCCGCTGCTGTTTGCTCTGTCTTGCGCCTCGGGCTCTCCGACGGTGCCGCTGAATCCGCAGGCGCCGATGATGCAGACAGGTGGACCGGGCCCGCGGCCCCGCACCGCAAACCAGGATACGCGTCTGACCACGCGATCCGGGGCCAGCCTGGTCATCCCCAAGGGCTGGATCCTGACGGAAGGGCCCAGCCCGATCGCGGTGGAGAGCCCGGACCGCCTGCTGCGTGTCACGTTCCACGAAAGCGACGAGCCCGACGCTGCTGCCGCCGTTGCCGCAGCATGGCGAACCCTGCAGCCTGCAGCCAGGCCCGTTCCCGCGGGCGACATGGACGCGCGGCCACCGACGGGTGGCTGGGATGCCATGGCGACGCTTGAGTACGAAGGACAGGGCCAGGGTAGGCGGCCTCTTTCGGCGCTGGCTCGTCGCTATGAACGACGTATGTATGTCGCGCTGCTGGAAGCGGACCCCGGCGCCCTCGATCGACGGGCCGCCGAGCTTGACGCCCTCTTGGGATCGCTGCGACCGCCGGGAATGAAAGACGAGTCGTTCGCGGGCCAAGCTCCGTCGCCCCTTTCGACCTCACGCGCCGAGGCGCTTGACCGCTTCACGACAGAGGCGCTGACGCGGCTTGAGGTGCCTGGCGCCGCCGTCGCCGTGATCATGGGGGGCGCCGTGGTCTATGAACGGACCTATGGCGTCCGCACGCTGGGCGAACCCGCCAAGGTCACGCGCCAGACGCTGTTCCTGGTGGGCTCTGTCACCAAGCCGATGACAAGCTTCTTGCAAGCGGCGCTGGTCGATGCCGGACTTGTGACCTGGGACACGCCGGTGACGCAGCTTCTGCCAGGCTTTGCCGTCGGCGATGCGGACGTGACGCGCAAGCTGTCGCTTTGGCACATGTCCTGCGCCTGCACCGGCATGCCGCGCCATGATCTGGAAAACCTGTTCGAGTACGGCAACGCCACCCCCGAAGCACACCTGGCCACGCTGCGCGCCATGAAGCCCACGACCGCGCTGGGCGAGGTCTTTCAGTACTCCAACGCGATGTACGCGGCCGGCGGCTTTGCGGCAGCGCGCGCCCTGGTGCCGCGTGGCTCGCTGGCGGATGCGTACGCTGAAGCGATGCGCGCCAAGGTGTTCGTTCCCGTCGGCATGCCGGCAACCACCCTGGACTTCGGGGCGGTCGAGCAAGCGAATCACGCAAGTCCGCACGCGCTAACCATCGACGGGCAGCCGCAGCCTCTGCCGCTTGCGATCGAGCGCAACGTTCTGCCGATTGCCCCGGCCGGCGCAGTTTGGAGCAACCTGGCCGACCTGGAGCGCTTTGCCATCACCGAGCTCAACCAGGGCCTCGCTCCCGACGGAAAGCTGGTGGTATCCAAGGCCAACATGCTGGCGCGCAGGCAGGTGCGCGTGCGGTCGGGCGATGGCAGCGGTTACGGGCTTGGACTCGACATCGGATCGCTGCAGGGCGTGACGTTCATCGGGCACGATGGGGGCGCTTTCGGGTACGGCACGACGCTGCTTCTGCTTCCGGATTTGGGTGTGGGGCTTGTGGTGTTCAGCAACGTGCGCAACGGCGGCGACTACGCGCAGCTTCCCTTCAACGACGTCGTGACCCGGCGCGTGTTCGAGGCAATCTTCGAAGGAGCAAAGAACCTAGCCGGCCCACGCCTTGACTACTTCGTGGC
>JAYRFD010000221.1:0-3031 GCA_041908565.1 Polyangia bacterium
ATCGACGACAAAACGCAGCGTGGCCAGGCCGCGACCGCCGGCCGGCAGGATGCGCGCCGAAAACTCGATCTCTTGCGGACCCTGATCGGTTGCGACCGGCACCCAGCGCCAGACGGCCCGGCCCAGCGTGTAGGTGGTCAGCGATGGACGACGCAGGCGGCTGGGCAAATCCGGCAAGGTCAGCGATCGCCAGGACCACTCCACCTGTTCTTGACCGGCATCGGATGCGGACGCCGCGGCTCGCAGCGGAACGGCCAACGGAACGCTGACTTCGCGGCCCACGCTGGCCGAAAGCGGAGCGACGACCGTAAGCGGCAGCTCATCCCCCGCCGATCCGGTGCAGGCCGCCGCTGCCAGCATGACGCCCAAAGCGAACCACCGCAGCGTCGCTGGCGCTCGGTGCAGCCCGTGAGGTTTCGCAGTGGTCCTGCGCACGCGCGCACCATAGCAAAACCCAGAGCTCGGCTAGCGGGCCTTCTTGCCCTTCTTCTTCTTGCCCTTGCCCGCCTTGGGGTCGACCGGCGCATCGGGCGCTGCATCGGGGGCCGCTTCGTCGGCCTTGGCCGTCCCAGCTGGCTTGCCCGTCGGATCTTTGCTGCCAGAATCAGCGGCGGCTTTTGGATCGCTTGCGCCTGCATCTTTGCCGGTGCTATCGGCAGCGATTCCCGTCGGATCGCCCGTGGACAGCGATGTGGCAGGACCCGCAGGCTTGCGACCCGCCAGCAGCGCAACCACAGCCACCACCACCACGCCCAGCGCAGCGGCGCCGCCCAAGATGTAGGGTCGTCGCCGCTCGGCAATCGCTTTGGGATCGAACTTCAGGGATGGGACGACCGTCGTGGCCACCGCACGTCCGGCAGCCCGCGGCCCGGTGCCTGGCTTGGCATTGTTCGCTTCGTCGAAGAAGCGCCAGAAGTCAGCAATCGTGCGATAGCGAGCGTCGGGGTTGGGCTCTTGGGCTCGTTCCAGAACTTGGCGCACGCTTGGCGACAGGTCGGCGACAAAGGCATTGATCATGCGGCCCAGCGCGCGCTGGTCATCACCGACGCTGGGCGCGTTGCCTTCCAAGGTCGAAAGCCCCGCGTCGATCAACACCAAGCGATAGGTGCCTTTGCCATCGGACAGAGGCGAATCGACAGCCAGATCATCGTGGCGACAGAAGAAGACGTTGGTCGCGCTCATGTTGCCGTGCGCGGTTCCGGCAAGCTGCATGGCGTGCAAGGCCGATGCGATCTGCCGCATCAAAGCCTGACCTTCGGTGTTGCTTAGCTTGCCGCGAGACGCGACACGCTGGTTCAAGTCCTGTCCAGGCAGAAACGGCGTTGCGATCAGCAGCTGGTCGTCGGGAAGAACCTGCACCTCGTGCGGGGCCTGCAGGTGCGGATGCACGATGGCGGCCACTTTCTTCAGATGCTCGGTCAGCGCGGTTCGGCGGGCTGCATCGGCACGAAGCAAGCGGACGGCATAGCGCGCTCCGGTCCGCACGTGCCGAGCGTCAAACAGGGCGCCGTGCCTTCCTTCGTTCAGCAGTCGATCCAGCGAGTACACGCCCGCCAGGGTTGCACCCAACAGTGCTTGGGGGTTGTTGGCGGCTGCAGAAGTCATGAAAGTGCATAGTCATCATCGCACTTTGCCTTCTGCCGGGTCAACGCGTCCGGCACGCAATCGCACAGGCCCCATGCGCCCAGCCGCATCCAGCGGGCTTGCGTTGAGCAGGTTGCGGCAGCTGGCTGCGCCGCGCGGACAGCGTCGGGCGGGGCCAGTCGACCTAGTCCGCCACGAAGCCGCGGAAGTTGCGCAGATAGTTGACCAGCGCGGGGCTGACGGACAGATCGTTCAGTTCGGCGGCAGTCAGCGGAGGTCGTCGCGGGGACCACGCCGGATCGCACGCCACGCGCGGCCAGTCTGGATTGGCGATCGCGGAACGGCCCAGCGCCACGATGTCCGTTCCCTTGTGAAGCAGAGCCAGCGCATCGGCCACGGTCCAGACCGATCCCGCCGCGATCAAGCGCACGTCACTGGGGCAGGCTTGCCGGAACAGCGGCATGGCGTGCTGGTCCGGGCGCTTCTGCGTGTTGCGCGCGGCCTGCCACAGCGATACGTGCAAGAAGTCGGCCCCGTCGTCGCACAGCCAGCTGGCCAGCTGCAGACTTTCGTCCAGGTCCAGCCCCTTGGCCTGCCCAAAGTCCTCGGGAGACAGGCGCACGCCGACGACAAAAGAAGCAGGCACGGCCTGGCGCACGGTGCGCAGCGCCTCGCGCAAGAAGCGAGCCCGCCCCGTCAAGTCGCCTCCCCAACCGTCGCTGCGCTGGTTCTGCGTACGGCTTAAGAACTGACCGAATACGTAGCCATGGGCGCCGTGCAGCTCAACGCCATCGAAGCCGGCGCGCTGGGCCCGCAGCGCCGCATCGCGAAACGCCGCGATCAGGCGATGGATATCTTCCTCCGTCGCTGCGCGCGGTTTTTCGGGGTCATCTGGCAGGTCGCTGGCGCTTATCGCTCGCTGGCCGGTCAGGGCCTTGGGCGATCGCGCTCCGCCGTGAAATAGCTGGACGATGGACAGCGCCCCCTCGGCCCGCAGCGCAGTCGCAAGGCGCGACAGGCCCGGCAGCAGCGCGTCATCAAAGATGCCCAGCTCGCCGGGAAAGCCTTGGCCTTCGCGGGTCACATGGGCGGCGCAGGTCTCGATCAAGCCAAAGCCTCCCCGCGCACGTCGCAGCAGCCAGTTCAGTTCGTCGTCGGCCAGGCTGCCGTCGGCGTGACTTTGAACGTTGGTCATCGGAGCCAGGGCCAGGCGGTTCCGCAGCGTCGGCCCGTTGCGGAACGAGATGGGTTGAAACAGGTCGGTCGATGTCAGCGGCGTAGACATGGGGCAGTACGCTAGCACGAAGGCGCCCGTGGCTCGGCGGTCGGTCATCGTGGCCACCGCGGCTCGCAGGACGCTTGGTATTGCGCAGTGTTTGCGCGGGATGCCCAACCTTCCGGCGTCCCGCTATGCGGATAATGCGGATCTTGTGCAGGAACAAGCCAT
>JAYRFD010000222.1:0-1805 GCA_041908565.1 Polyangia bacterium
CGCAGCGTCAAGAGCGCTGGGTACAGGTCAAGGCCGATCGCATCGACACGCTGTGCGGCACCATCGCCGAGCTATCGGCCGGACTGCGTGCTCTGCGCATGCAAGCGCGCCGCGTCGTTCAGGGGGGACCCAAGGACGAAGACCCGACGGCGCTGACGCGCAGCCACACGTTCTTGGCTCCGATCGGTCAGTTTGATCTGGGGCGCGATGGCAGGACCCAGCCTTCGACCGTGGATCACGGGCTGACCGCCGATGCGCGATCCATGATCGAGGAATTTGAGCGTCTGCAGAACCTGCTGGACGGGATCGAAAGCGCCGCTTGGGCCCTGCGCTTGGTGCAGATCGAGCCGTCGCTGCACGAGCTAGCCGTGCATGCCAAAGAGCTGGCCCAGGCCTCTAACAAGCGCGTGCGTGTCACGGTGCAAGCCGGCAGCGTCGAGATCGAACGACCCGTGCTGGACACCGTCTGGGAACCACTTCTGCACATCCTGCGCAATGCGATCGATCACGGCATTGAACCTCCTGACCTTCGTCTGGCGCAGGGCAAGCCAGCCGAGGCCATGCTGTCCATCCACGCCGAGTCCGCGGGACCCGTGGTCACACTGATGGTGACGGACGATGGCCGCGGCATCGCGCGCGAAGACGTTCGACAGGCCGCCATCTTGCGCGGCTTGTTGCCGCCCAACCATCCGCCGCTGACCGAACAGCAGACCTTTGATCTGCTGTTTCAGCACGGTTTTTCGACGCGCAGCGCGATCAGCGAGCTATCCGGCCGCGGGGTCGGTCTGGACATCGTTCGCAGTCGCGTGCAGCGCGTCGGTGGATCCGTCTCGCTGAGCAGCCAGCCAGGCCAGGGCACGCAGCTGACCATGAAGCTGCCCGTGCGCATCAGCAAAGAGCGCGGCCTGGTGATCGCGCTGGCCGGTACGCTGTTCGCGCTGCCGTCTCGATCGATCATCGAGATGCTGCGCATGAGCGATGCCGACGTGCGCAACGTCACTGGCGGGCGCGCACTGGGGACCCGCTACGGCGTGGTGCCGCTGCGATCGCTGGCCAACACGCTGGGCTTTGCCGAGCCACAAGAAGAACCGCACGCGCTGCTTGTGAACTTGGCGGATCAACAGATGTGGGCGTTTTCGGCGGCCCGGATCTTGGGTGAATACGATCTTTTGCGTCAGCCCTGCGATCCGCTGATGACGCAGATTGCGCCCGCGACCGCGTCTGCCGTTTTGGACGATGGGCGCTTGGTGCTGTGGCTGTCGCCTGCCGACTTGGTGAAGCAGGCAGAAGGGCGGCCTCCGACGGGGGAACGCGGTCGTCCGGCGCTGGAACGTCCCCGCCATCGCATCCTGATTGTCGATGACTCGGCGGTGATTCGGGCGCTGATGGCGCAGGTCTTGGGCAGCAGCGGATACGAAGTGACCACGGCCGCCAACGGCAACGAGGGCCTGGCGGCGCTGGAACGTAGCTCGTTTTCGGCGGTCCTTCTGGATGTCGACATGCCGCAGATGGACGGCTTTGGCTGCTTGGAACGCCTGCGGCCGCGCTGGCCCACGCTGCCCGTCGCCATGTTCACCAGCAATACCTCGCAGGATCACCGCAAGCGGGCCAACTTGCTGGGCGCCAACGCGTACATCGTGAAATCCGAATTCGATGAGGGGCTTTTGGTTGGCACCGTGGCCCGGCTCATCGGAGGCGCTCGGTGAAACCGCTTGCCGTCGCCATCGCCATCGATACCGCCCAGCGCAGCCACGAGCTACGCCGGCAGTTAGAGGCAGATGGTGACATCAAGGTGGTCGCAGAGC
>JAYRFD010000223.1:0-1602 GCA_041908565.1 Polyangia bacterium
CGTAGTTGGTGCCAGCATAGGCATATGGGCCCCACTCGGTGTCGGCCGGCTTGTGACCGGCCCCTTCTACAAAGGTCACTGGTGGCATAAACGCTTCCCCCCTGTCCGCGATTATATCGAGCGTCTCTTTCGAACGATTGAAGAAATGGTCGGCAAACCTGCTTGAAACGTTGCATGCAGATCCGGGGGCGCCAGACCCCGCAGCGGCGATGATTCGGGGGAACTTGGGAGGAACCTTTGGGGGACGACGGGGGCACGACGGGGGGACGACGGGGGGACGACGGGGGGACGACTTGGGCTTTGGCAAGCCCGCGGCCTGGTCGCCAACCGTTAGCAGGCGGCGGCTCAGTGCAGGCGCGCGGTGTCTTCTAGCTCGCGACCGGCGGTCTCGGGGAAGCGCCACAGGATCAGCGCCAGGACCAGAAGCGGGAAGATGGCGGTGGCGGACATCGGCGTGCTCCAGCCGTAGTGACCGGCCAGCACGCCAAGCAGCCACGGCGACAGGACCTGCGTCGTGCGCCCCATCAGCATGTTCGACCAGGCGAAGCCGTCGCTGCGTAGCTCGGTCGGGAAAAGCTCGGTGGTAAAGGCGTTCAGCACGGGCAGGACGGCGCTGACGCCGAAGATGGCAAAGGTCAGCCCGATGGTCACGCCGATGCGACTCTGAAGCTGATAGGTCGCCACGGCAGCGATGGCGGTGATGCCGAAGATCACGACGGCCCCCATGCGTCGACCCACGCGGTCCAGCAGGCGGCCCGAAAAGAAGATCATCGGCATCGACACGATGGCAGCAACCGTCACGGTGGCGCCGACCTGGCCGTCCGTCATGCCGCGCTCGGCCATCGCGTATTCCTTGAAGAAGGCGTGCACGTTGAATGTGCAGATGTAGGTCAGACCCCAGGCCGCAGCCAGATACAAGACGGTGCGAATGTGGATGGGATCGCCGCGGAAGATGCGCAGCAAGCTGGCCTGGGTGGTGCTGCCCTGCTGCCGCTTCACCGATTCGAAGCGAGCGGTCTCGCGCAGGCTGCGGCGCGCCAAGGCCATGATGCACAGCGGCACAGCTCCGACGACAAACACCATGCGCCAGCCGATCGGCGACTTCAAAAGCAGCGGCACGATGCCGGCACAGGTGATCGACCCCAAGCTGGAACAGGCCTGGATCATGCCGATGACAAAGCCACGCCGCGCCGCGGGAAACTCTTCGGCGGCGTAGACCATGGCGACGGCCCATTCGGCAATCAGGAAGAAGCGCGCCACCAGCTGACACAGGCCAAAGCCGATGGCGTTCGGCATCAGGCTGGTCAGAAGCGATGCCAGCGTATAGCCGACGATGGTCACGCTGAGCACGGGCTTTCTGCCCCAGACATCGGCCTTCCGCACCAGCAGAAACGCCAGCACCATGCCGATGTTGGTAAAGCCAATCAGGGCTCCGCCTTCGCCGGGCGTAAGGCCCATGTCGCGTCGCAGGTTGGGCAAGATCTGCGTCAGCGCCAAGAAGTCGTAACCTTCAAAGAAGGTCGCGACGCTCAAGAAGAAGAACAGGCGCTTCTGGTACGGCGTCCATGCTTCCGTCGTGCCAGCCCCTTGGCCTGACGCAAC
>JAYRFD010000224.1:0-5775 GCA_041908565.1 Polyangia bacterium
ATGACTTTCCCGAAAAGCCCTGCGTGCGCGTGCGCCCGTGCACGGTCACCATGGCGGCTCCTGCTTCGACCATGGCACACGCAAACTCTGGAGCATTGAGGTGACGGTCATCCCAGCCCGCCCGATGCTTCACCGTCACCGGGATGTCCGACGGCAAAGCCGCCCGCACCGCGCGCACAAGTTCCTGGGCAAGCGGTGGTTCGCGCATCAGAGCAGACCCACACAGCCCGGCCACCACGCGCTTGGCGGGGCAGCCCATGTTGATGTCGACCAGCGCCGCTCCGATATCGCGCGCCATGTGCGCGGCCTGCGCAAGCGCTTCTGGTTCGCGACCAAAGATCTGCACACCGAAGCGACGATCACCGATGGAGGCCGTCAGCTTCGCTAGCTCTTTTTTTGCGCCTGCACACAGCGCATTGGCAGACAGAAATTCGGTGATGGTCAAGCCGACGCCGTGTTCTTCGCAGATCGTGCGGAACGGCAGATCCGTGACCGCGGCCATGGGGGCCAGAAGGACATCCGGCTCGACGGTAAGGTGGGCGATCTTCATTCGGTACGTCTTGTTTGGAAGGGGATGGGATGGCAGGGCGGATGGCGGCCCCAGACGATTTCGGGCATGCGCTAGACCTGAATGGTCACGCCGCGGCCGACGATCTTCAGAAGCTCTTCGGGATCTTTGGGGCAGGCGGCGGTCAGCACATCGCAAGCCGCCCCTTCTTCCGGTGACAGCAGCAGCACATCGTCTTCGATGCGCACGCCCACGCCGCGCAGATCTTCGCAGCCACTGGGTAGCTCGGCATCGCTGCGGATGTACAAGCCGGGCTCGATCGTAAACACCGTGCCAGGTTCCAAAACGCGCGCTGTCGAGCCAGGAAAATACTGGCCGACATCGTGCACATCCATGCCCAAGAAATGGCTGGTGCGGTGCACATAATACCGTCGGTGTTCGCCCCGTTCGATCAGGTCGGCAAGATCGGCGGTCTTGGGCAGCAGACCCAGATCGACTAGGCCCTGCGTCGCCTCGCGCACGCAGGCTTCGTGAACGGCCTCGATCGTACAGCCGGGACGCGCCGCTGCGATGCCCGCCCGCTGAGCCGCCAGCACGACATCGTACAAGCGACGCTGCGCGTGGCTCCAGGTGGGACGCGCGCCGTCGCCGGCAATCGGATACGTACGCGTGACGTCGGCGGTGTGATGCCCCCACTCGCAGCCTGCGTCCACCAAAAGCAGGTCACCCGCGCGTAGCTCATCGCCGCAGGATGTGTAATGCAAGATCGTTGCATTTGCGCCGGCACCGACGATGGTGTCGTAACCGGGCGTGCCGTTTTCGCGCGCGAAGGCGTAGTCGATCAGCGCGCGGATGTGGAACTCGCGATGACCGGCCCGCGCGGCCGCCATGGCCAGAAGATGCGCTTCGCAGGTGATCGCAGCCGCCCTTCGCAGGCAGCGCACAGCGTCGCTGTCCTTGCGCATTCGAAGGTTGTGCAAAGCCGTCGACAGATCGGCCAAGCGCTGCGGAGCGCGCGATCCATTGCGTTCGTTTTGCCGCAGCTTTTTGACCACGCGAAGCAGCATCGCATCGAAGGCTTCGTCTTCGCCGAGCGGGGCATACAGCGTATGGCAGCCGTCGATCAGCGTGGCCAAGCGCGACTCAAGCTCGGAAAGCTCAAACGCCGCATCGCAGCCAAACAGGGCCGGTGCTTCGTCGGTGCCCATGCGCCGGCCGGTCCACTGCTCGCGCACGCGGTCGCGCGGCTTCAGGAACAGCGTGAACTGCCGGTTGTCGCCGTTGTTGCCAAAGACCGCGACCGCGTCTGGTTCGTCAAAGCCGGTCAGAAACAGCAGGTCCGAGCTCTGCCGAAATGGATACGTGTTGGTGCCGTTGCGTCGCTGTTCACGTGCGGCGGGCAGCACCACCGCGGCGGACGATCCAACGCACTGCCATAAGCGGGCCTGGCGTTCTGCAAACGGCGACGCAAGCTGATCACGGGCTGCAGCAGACGAAGACGGGGCGTTCATCGGCGCTATCTTACGCCGAAATCGGCGCCGAAATCGGCGCTGAAATCGGCGCTCCAAGCGGTGCGAACGACCGGCAGCACTTAGGGACCAGAGATCGGCGAATGAGTGGCCTGGGCCAATGGCACCCACTGGGGAATGGCCTTGAGCGCCGCGCGGCCGTCTTTGATGTAGACGTGAAACTCGACAGAGACGCAGCCGTGCTCGCGAATGATGGCGGCGCGGCTGTCGGCCAAGCGCTTGCGGAACTGCTCATAACTTAGGCCTTCGACCGATTCGCGGCAGCGCTCGCGCGCCTGCACGTATTCCTGAAAGACCTGATAGAACGTCACGTCGGGATCGGTGGCGCCGTTGGGCGCGGATGCGACGACGGTCGGCTCGAAGTTGCTGGATGGCGGCGGCAGCACCGCGGCGCGCGTCTCGGCCAGATCGGACGAAGCAAGATCGGTGTGCTCGTACTCGGCGGCGCGGCTGGCGTCGCTGATTAGCTCTCCGGGTGGCCCCCAGTCACTGCGCTGCGGCAAGGGCGGCGGCAGCGGCGTTGCGGACTCTTCCGGCACGGCGGGCGGTGGCAGCGGCGTCAACGTCGAAGTCAGCGGTGGCGGCGTCACTCGTGGCGACTGCGCCGACGGAGATGGCGTAAAGCGTGGTGACTGCGTCGATGGGGAAGGTGTCCAGCGCGGCGACTGCGCCGATGGCACCAGCGACGGCTGCGAGGGTGCAGTCACAAGCGATGGCGCAGCAGGTGATGGCGCAGCAACGGGGGTCAAAGGCGGCGGCTCGGCCGCGGCGGTTTCGGTCACAGGCGTCCCCGGTCGAGGTTCAGGCGGCGGCTCGGACTTGCTGGGTCCGACGCTTGGCTCAGACGGCGATCGGGCTGCCGGTTCTCGACGGGTGCTGCGCGAGCTTTGACTCAGCGCCAGCAGGCGCGACTCGCTGCCGACCACCCCAAGACCCAGAACGTACAGCAGGCCGACGGCACCCAACAGCACCGCCAGGGTCAGCGGCGCCAGGCCTTGGCGCAGCGCTTCGCGCAGGACCACTGGCAGCACGCGGCCTCCTGCACTGCTGCTGGACAGCACCAGCATGGCCCCAGGATCCGCTGGGTTCGTCGTCACCTTGGGCGCTGCGCCCGCTGACACGCCAGCCATGGTGCCGGCCGCAGTGCCTGGAAGCTCGACGAAGGCCAGCCAGTGATCGCCATCGCGAGCCACCGCATCTGCCGTCGACAGACCGCGTCGCAACAACAGCAGGGCATCGCTGGATAACGCCAGGCCTCCGTCGGCTTGACCGCGGAACACCGACCCGCTGCCCTGTGGCGAAAGCGAGCTGGCCAGGATCTGACCCCGTGCGATCACGGCGCCTTGCACACCGGTCAGCTGACCGATCTGCGTCAATAGCTCGCTGCCGAGCACGCGCGCAAGCACCAGCGACCCGACATAGCGATCGCGGCCCTGCGCCGAGCCAGCCGCGGCGATCACAGGCACGGCCGCGATGCGATACAGCGCGCCTTGGAACAGCCACAGATCGTCCAAGCGATAGCCTCGCAGAGCGGCTTCGACGGCTGGCAGGCCATCGATCGGGTCGCCATACACGGCTTCGTCTTGCCCGATGCGAGCCAGCACGTTGCCGCGCAGATCGGTCACCAGCGCGAACGACACCGAAAGCGGCGTGGCCAAGCGACGCAGCGCTCCTTGGGCGGTCTCGTGCAACAGAGCCGGCTCGCCCTGCGAACGCGAAAGCTGGCTGAGCGTCTCTTGCAGCACCGCGTCGGTCGACAGCTGCGCGGCGGCCTGCACCAGCTGATGGGCCTGGTTTTCCAGAAACTGGCTGCTGATCTTCTGGGCGCGCGCCACGGCCTGGCTGTGCGTGGCGATTTCCCGTCGCTGCAGCTCAGGATCCAGGGCGACGACCAATAGCGCGGCCAGGCCGCACAAGAGCGAAAGCAGAAACAGCCACAGCTTGGTGAGCGGCATCATCTTCATCACTCCACAGAGCCCGCCGGGGCCGGGGCCGAGGTCGGCGAACGCTCGTCGGTAGAGGGCATATCGGGCGCAGCTGCGGGGCCGGCTTCCGCCCCTTTTTCGCTGGCTACGTTCAGGACCACTTCCGTTGCATCGGCCTGCGCGCCGGCTGGCTTGGCGGACGCTTTGCCGGATGGCTTGCCGGACGCATCGGTCGCTTCATCGGCAGGAACCGACAGCGCCTGCGACGCGACATAGTGGTGCGCGAAGAACACGCGCGCGACATAAACGCCGCTTGGCAAGTCAAGCTCTGCCAAGCCCATGTCACCGCCGGCGCTCCATCGCAGGTGGCGCCAGGGTCCCTTGGGCACCAGCAGCGTCGCGTGCATCTGGGGATGCTCAACGACGCGCACAGAAAGCGAGTTCATCCCCGCCGGCACAGAGACCGAAAGCGTGGCCCCTGGCTGCAGCGGCGTCGATGGAAACAGGCGCGGCGCTTCGCTGCTGACCAGCGTGACCGGCAGGCGATCATCGTTGCGAAACACCACGGGCGCACCATCGGATGACGCGACGATCTCGGGCTGAAAGCGCATGCCGAAGATGCGGACGGTTGGCGCTTTCTTCGCGGTCGCGGCGGCGGGCTTGGCGGCCGCGCTGGTGGGCTCCACCGGCTCGATCAGAAGCAGAGCATCGCGTCGCGGATCGCGTCGCGGAGGCACCACGGGCAGCACGCCGTTTTCCATGCAGACATAGCCCGCGGTGGACGGCGGCCCACTGGGCTGGGGCAAGTGCACGACCAAGCGTACCGGCGCTGCCGCGGCCTTGCCCGTCGGAAACCAGGCCACAGAACCCCAGGCCATCGAACCGAAAATCAACGCCGACGCACAAAGGACAGAGGTGCACTTCACGCGCGCACTATATCAACCTCGCTCTGTGTGGCACGTTTTCCTTCGAGGCTCCCCGGCATACGAAGCGCTTCAAGCTGCTGAGCTATCTCGCGCTCTGAACGTGTGCGGTTTCGTGATCTTGCGGGGCCGGTATTGCGGGTGCGCTTTCGCGCCTGGACATTGGCCGCGGCTCGCGTTACCAGACGGTAGGCCGCCCCTTTCAGGCGAGGAGAACGAATGAGCTCCCCTTCTGTCTTCGACATCAACCAGACGTCCCTGCCGCGTGACCAAGTTCGGTCGACCAACGACGAATACATGTCCATGTTCGAGCAGAGCGCCGAGTCGCGGCGCTCGGACTACATGAAGATGGTGAACGACTACTACAACCTCGTCACCGACTTCTATGAGTACGGCTGGGGTCAGTCGTTTCACTTTGCTCCGCGCTTCAAGGGCGAGTCATTCCCAGCCTCACTGGCGCGGCACGAACACTACTTGGCGCTGCGCCTGGGTCTGAAGCCGGGCATGACCGTCCTCGACATCGGCTGCGGCGTCGGTGGACCCATGCGCGCCATCGCGCGCTTTTCTGGCGCGACGGTCATCGGCATCAACAACAACGCGTATCAGATCGAGCGCGGCCGCAAGCAGAACATCGAAGCGCGCTTGGCGCATCTGTGTTCGTTCCGCCAGACCGACTTCATGAAGCTGCCCTTCCCCGACGGCAGCATCGACGCGATCTACGCCATCGAAGCAACCTGTCATGCGCCGGATCGCGTCGCCCTGTTTTCTGAACTTCGTCGCGTGCTGAAGCCGGGTGGCGAGTTCGCCGGCTACGAGTGGTGTCTGACCGATCTGTACGACGGCAACAACGACGAGCACCGTAGGCTGAAGCACGGCGTCGAAAGCGGCGA
>JAYRFD010000225.1:0-2617 GCA_041908565.1 Polyangia bacterium
AACGCGATCTCATTCTGTTGTGCGCCGGACTGGAACTGGACAGCGGCTTTGCAGCGCTGCTGCTGGGGGCGGGTCTGCCGCGGGTCACTTTTGGTACAGCGCTTTCACTGTTGGACGACGGGCACTGGAGCGCTCTGCTGCCGACCAGCGCGCTGCGCTGCCAAGGCCTGATCGAGCTAGATCCGCACGACAGCTTGACGCAGGCCCCGCTGCGGCTTTCCGAACGGATCCTGCACTACTTGTGCGGTCTGGAATACAGCGCGCAGCCCGTAGAGGCAGAGCGCCTGCGCTTGGATGATCTGGCGCAGCGCATCGATTCCACGCTGAGCTATTCCGATCTGGTCCTGCCGGAAGAACAGCTTGCCATCCTCAAGCAAGTGGCGATGCAGCGGCGGCAGCGCAGCAAGGTCTATGACACCTGGGGCTTCGCCGAAAAAAGCACGCGGGGCCTGGGCCTGACCGTGCTGTTCCATGGCCCAAGCGGCACCGGCAAGACCATGGCCGCCGAAGTGCTTGCCAATGACTTGGGGCTGACGCTGTATCGCGTCGACTTATCGCAGGTCGTCAACAAGTACATCGGTGAAACGGAAAAGAACCTGCGCCGTATCTTCGACGCGGCAGAGGCCGATCACGTCGTCTTGCTGTTCGATGAAGCCGACGCCTTGTTTGGCAAGCGCAGCGAAGTCAAAGACAGCCGCGACCGCTACGCCAACCTGGAAGTCAGCTATCTGCTGTCGCGGATGGAGAGCTTCCAAGGGCTGTCGATTCTGACCAGCAACTTGAAGAACGCGCTGGATCACGCGTTCCTGCGACGGCTGCGCTTCGTCGTCGAGTTTCCTTTCCCAAGCACCAGCCTGCGCGAAGAGATCTGGCGCCGCACCTTTCCGCCGCGCATGCCGGTGGGCCAAGTCGACTATGCCCGCCTAGCGCAGCTAAAGGTCACGGGCGGCACCATCCGCAACATCGTCTTGAACGCGGCCTTCCTGGCGGCCGATGCCGACGAACCGATTGCCATGCCGCACCTGCTGCAGTCGGCGCGCAGCGAATACAGCAAGCTGGAACGCCCACTGACCGAGGTCGAACTAGGAGGCTGGACATGAGTCGTTCGCGCCTGTCTCTTCAGATCGATCAGCTTCATCTGGAAGGCGTGCCGCTGGCCAATCCAGCGCAGCTTGCACCGCTTGTCGAACAAGAGCTTCGCGTTCTGTTTTCCCGCCAGCCTGTCCAGCATCACGCACAGCCGGTACCGCGACTTGTGCCCAGCATCGTCCTGTCTGCTGAGGAGAGCCCACAGACCGCCAGTCGCAAGATCGCGGCGGCGATCTATCACAGCGTGATCGCGCGCGTTCCCCAGGTCAGCGGACCAGACGCTACGTGGCAGGCAGACCGCCGAAAGGACGGGCGATCATGATCCGTTTTCCTTCCCTGCCCCTGATGCAGAAGGGCGCGCTGATCAGCCCGACCACGCTGAATGTGATCCGCTTTCAGTACAACCCAGAGACACTGACGCGCACGCTGGCTGCGCGCACCAGCGGCAACACCGATCAGAACCCGCGCGATCCGCTGCGCGTGCAAGGACCGCCCAAAGAAGACATCCGCGTCGAGATCTTCATCGACGCAACGGATGCGCTAGAGGAAGGCAGCCGCCTGGCAGAGACGCAGGGCATCCACCCGCGCTTGGCAGCGCTGGAACTGCTGCTGTATCCGCGCATGACTCGCGTGCTGTGGAACGAAGCAAAGCGCCGCCTGGGTAGCATCGAAGTTCAGGCTCCCGAAGCGCCGCTGACTCTATTTGTCTGGGGACCGCAGCGCGTGCTGCCGGTGCGCATCAGCGGCATGACCATCGTCGAAGAGTCCTTCGATCCCGATCTGCGACCGCTGGTGGCGCGGGTGACTCTCGAGATGACGGTTCATTCGTACTACGACCTGGGGCTTGTCAGCCCAGGCGGTGGTCTGTTCGCCGTTCATCAGATCCTGAAGGAAGGCCTGGCCCTGATGGACCTGGCCTGGCAAGCGCGCCCGCTGCGTGCACAGCTTCCGGCCGTCAAGCAAGCGGCCCGTGCGGTAGGAACCGCGCTGGGTGACGCCACGAGCACCGTCGGTGGAGCAGTCACTTCCACCTTCACCAAGATCCCCAAACTGTAGGAGCCACGAGTGCCGGCCTTCGAGCCCAGCAGCCGCTACGCTGACCTTGAGAATGCGACCCTGACGATCCGCGAAGACGGCGGCGTGCGGACGGTCGTCTACAAGCGGCGACGTTTTCTGCCGCAGATGGAAGCGATGACCGCAGTGGCCGAGCAGCCGATTCAACAAGGCGCTCGCCTGGATCTGTTGGCACACGCATACAGCGATGATGCGCAGAGGTTCTGGCAGATCTGCGACGCAAATCCCGTGCTGCATCCCGATGAGCTGACGGAAGAACAAGGTCGCGTGATCCGCATCGCAGCCGCCGCCACCCTGCCCTTGGACCACGAAGGCTAAGCGAAGGCGAACCCACGGCGATGCCAGGCACAAGTGTCCAAGTCCTGTTGTTCACGGGGACCTATCTTCCAAGACCCGCTCCCAGCAGCGTGGTCGATGGCTTCGTGCGCGCCGAAGTGACGCAGGATGCCAGCGG
>JAYRFD010000226.1:0-9798 GCA_041908565.1 Polyangia bacterium
CCAAGATGGCCCGCATGGACCAGCACGCGCCCGACCCAACGGCAGACACAAGCGAGAGCGGCGGTTTTCAAAAGACCGCCTGCATCTTGTGCAGCATCAACTGCGGACTGCAGGTGATCGCAGAAGCGGGTCACTTGACCAAGATCCGCGGCGACCGCCAGCATCCGCTTTCCCAGGGCTACACCTGCGAAAAAGCGCACCGCCTGGACTACTACCAGAACGGCCGCGACCGCTTGAATTCACCGCTGCGGCGACGGGCCGATGGGACGTTTGAAGCAATCGACTGGGACACCGCGATCCGCGAAGTGGCCGCGCGCTTGGCGCAGGTGCGCGACACCTTTGGTGGCGACACCATCTTTTATTACGGCGGCGGCGCGCAAGGCAATCATCTGCCGGGCGCCTATGCCCGCGCCACGCGAGCGGCACTGGGATCGATCTATGCGTCCAATGCTTTGGCCCAGGAAAAGACCGGCGAGTTCTGGGTCGATGGTCGCTTGTTCGGCGCGCCCAAGTGCCACACCACCCCAGATTTTGAACACGCCGAAGTCGCGGTCTTCATCGGCAAGAATCCCTGGCACTCGCATGGCTCGCCGCGCACCCGCGTCGTCTTAAAAGAGATCTCGACCGACCCCAAGCGCACGCTGATCGTCATCGATCCTCGACGGACAGAGACCGCCGAGCTGGCCGACATCCACCTGCAGCTACGGCCGGGCACCGATGCGTTTCTGCTGGCTGCGCTGTGCGCGCTTTTGGTGCAAGAGGATCGCGTGCAGCACGATTTTCTCCGCGATCACTGCCGCGACTACGACGTCGTGCGACAGGCCTTTTCGACGATCGATGTCGCTGCGTATGCCGCGCATGCCGGGATATCGGAAGGGGTGCTGCGGCAAGTGGCAGAACGCATCGCCAGCGCGGACAGCGTCGCGATACAAGAAGACCTGGGACTGCAGCAGTCGCCGCACAGCACGCTGTCGTCGTATCTGGAAAAGCTGGTGTACCTGCTGGTCGGCAGCTTTGCGCGGCGCGGCGGCATGAACCTGCACAGCCAGTTTGCGCCACTGATCGGCAAGGATCGCGACGTCAAGACTCCGGTCGGCGGGCACCGGCTGATGCAAGGCATGGTGCCGTGCAACGTGATTCCCGACGAGATCCTTGGCGACCACCCCAAGCGCATGCGGGCCATGCTGGTGGAAAGCGCCAACCCCGCGCACTCGCTGGCCGACAGCCCGCGCATGCGCGAAGCGCTGGCGGCGCTGGACACGCTGGTGGTGATCGATGTGTCGATGTCCGAGACCGCGCGGCTGGCTCACTATGTCCTGCCGGCCTCGTCGCAGTTTGAAAAATGGGAAACGACGTTCTTCACCTTGGAGTTTCCGCGCAACGCCATTCAGCTTCGCGCGCCGCTGTTTCCGCCGCGACCGGGGACGCTGCCCGAGCCCGAGATCCACCGTCGCTTGCTGCGGGCCTTGGGGGCCTTGAATGACGACCTGCTGCGACCGCTGCAGCAGGCCGCGGACGCCATTCCACAGACCGGGCGGCTGCCCTTTGCGGCGGCCTTCTTCGCGTGGCAGGCGCAGAATCCCAAGCTGGCGGCGCTGGCTCCGGTCGCGCTGTACGAGACCTTGGGACCGATGCTGCCGATGGGCGCGCAAGCCGCTGCCGTGCTGTGGGCGGCCGCGCATCTGTGTGCCATGAGCTATCCCGATTCGGTGCGCCGGGCCGGCTTCGCAGGCGATGGGCCGCTTCTGGGCGAGGCGCTGTTTGATGCCATCCTGCAAGAGCGATCGGGCGTAGTGTTTACCGTCGACGAACCCGCCGAGACCTGGCGCCGCATTGAGCATCGCGATGGCCGCATCGCCCTGGCCATTCCCGAGCTTCTGGCCGAGCTGCAGACCCTGCCGGCAGAGCGGACCGCAGCCCGATCGGCGACCCCATCGGGCGATGCGGAGTATCCCTTTGTGCTGTCAGCCGGCGAGCGGCGGACATCGACCGCCAACACCAGCCTGCGCGATCCGGCGTGGCGCAAAAAAGACCTGGAAGGCGCACTGCGAGTATCACCACACGACGCCAAAGAGCTGGGCTTGATCGACGGAGGACTGGCGCAGATCCGCACTCGGCGCGGCAGCGCCACGGCGCGCGTCGAAGTCAGCGACACGCTGCAGCCAGGGCACGCGACCTTGCCCAACGGCTTGGGTCTGCTGTATCCCGATGAAGCGGGCCGACCGCAGACCTGCGGCGTTGCACCGAATGAGCTGACCTCTGCCGCCGATCGCGACTGGCTGGCGGGCACGCCCTGGCACAAGCACGTGCGCGCGCGCATCACTGCGCTGTAGTCGCTTCATCGCACGCAGCGTCTGGCTTTGGCGTTTTGTGCGCTGGCTACCGGGCTCGTCGCAGCGTCAGGTTGATGCGTTGGCCGGCCAGCAGTGGATGCGGCGCAAAGTCGCCGGGCTTGATCGGCATGATGCCGTGATAACGCAGACGCGACGGACCGCCAAAGACCACGATATCGCCGTGCTCAAGCACGTGACGACTGGTGCGATCGCGGCGCTGCAGTCCACCAAACAAGAAGATCGCTGGCAGGCCCAGCGAGACCGAGACGATTGGTGCGCCGAAGTCGTGCTCATCGCGGTCTTGGTGCAGGCCCATCTTGCAGCCGGGGGCGTAGCAGTTGATCAGACAGGCGTCGGGCACAAAGTCGACAAAGCCAGCCTGCTGCGCTGCGCGCTGGGCTAGCTGCAGAAACGAGGACGGCAGCGCGGGCCAGGGCTTCCCCGTCATCGGATCGATCGGGCTGTAGCGATAACCCGATCGATCGCTGATCCAGCCCAAGGGACCGCAGCTGGTCATGGCCGCCGACATGGCAAGTCCACCCGGCGTCACCATGTGGCGCGGTGGGGCCAGCGACAGGATCGTTTCCAGATCCGCCAGAAGCTCACTCGCCTGCGCCAAGGCAAAGCGCTGCAGCAGCGCCGCTCCTGGAGCCAAGCTCTGCTGGCTGGGCACCGTCGAATCCGGCGTGGCCTCTGCGGTCTGTGGCGGCACAGATGATGGGTCTGACTGCGACCAGCCAAGCGTGAGCTGTGATCCGTTCATCGGCGTCCCTGCATGCTGCGCGCAAGCGCGATGCACAGGCAAGTGGCACGCGCGTGGCGAGGCTGTGTTACACAGCGGGCATGGCGGCTTACCCTTCGGCAGCCGGTGCCGATCAAACGCTGTTTTCTCATCGCGCGCAGACGCAGCGGCTGGGGCAACCCTTGGCCGAACGCATGCGACCGCGCAGCTTGGAAGAAGTGATTGGCCAGCCTCACTTGCTGGGGACCGGCCGCCTGCTGCGTCAGATCCTGCAGCAGCCCGCGGCGAACAAGCAGGGTGGTCGATCGTTCTTGCCGTCGCTGATCTTGTGGGGGCCGCCCGGCTGCGGCAAGACGACGCTGGGGCAGCTGATCGCCGAACAGGTGGGTGCGCGTTTGTCACCGCTTTCGGCCGTGCACAGCGGCGTCAAAGAGCTGCGCCAAGCCATCGAAGAGGCACGCATCGCGCTAGTCGAGCGCGGCCAGCGCACGATCCTGTTTCTCGACGAGATCCATCGCTACAACAAGAGCCAGCAGGATGCCTTGCTGCCGCACGTTGAGGCCGGAACGGTCGTCTTGCTGGGCGCCACGACGGAAAATCCCGGCTTCGAGATCAACCAGGCCCTGCTGTCGCGCTGTCGCGTGCTGCGCTTGTCGGCCCACGAGCCCGATGATCTGCGCGTTCTTGTGGATCGAGCGCTGACCGATCGCGAGCGAGGGCTGGGGCAGCTGTCCGTCGATCTTTCGGACGACCTGCGCGAACAGCTGGTGCGCTATTCCGCCGGGGATGCGCGCCGCTTGCTGACCACGCTGGAAGCCTTGGTCTACTTGAGCACGCCGGATTCCGACGGTACGCGTCGCCCCACCAGCGCCGATCTGGAACAGGCGCTGGCCCAGCGCGTCCTGCCGCATGACAAAGACGGCGAGCTTCATCACGACATCATCTCGGCCTTGATCAAGTCAGTGCGCGGATCGGATCCCGACGCAGCGCTGTACTGGACGGCGCGCATGCTGGAAGCCGGCGAAGATCCGCTGTACGTGCTGCGCCGGCTGGTCATCTTGGCGGCCGAAGACATCGGTGCGGCCGATCCGCGTGCGCTGCCCATGGCGACATCGACCGTCGAAGCGGTGCGCTTTGTTGGCATGCCCGAAGGGCACTTGGCGATCAGCGCCTTGGTTTTGTTCTTGAGCATGGCGCCCAAGAGCAACAGCGCGCTTACGGCCTATGCGGCTGCCCGCGCGGCCGTGGAACGACATGGCGCCTTGCCGGTGCCGATTCACTTGCGCGATGGTCACAGCGCAACGGCGCGCGCGCTGGGTCATGGGGCTGGCTATCTGTACCCGCACGACTTTGCCGGCAACCATGTCGCGCAGCGCTACCTGCCTGCCGATCTTCCCGACGACGAGCTGCCGTTTTATCAGCCAACGCAGAGCGGTCTGGAGCGTCAAATCGGCGAGCGCTTGGCCGTTCTTCGACGGCGCTAAGTCTGTGGCTGCGGCGGATCGATGGCAGCGGTCTTCCGCTTGGGCGGTGTGATCCTGCTGTCGGTTCAGCGCGTCTTGATGCGGCCTTCGCGAGCCAAGAGGCGGGTCGAACCGAGGACCGGCCCAGTGACGCTGCGCGTGCCTGTCTGATCTAGCGAGCGCTGGCGCAGCGGGCGGCGGGTTGGGACATGCACAGCGTGGCGGGCAGCGGCGTGCCGGCCTGGCGTGCATCGAAGAAGTTGAACACGTCGTCGATCGAGTCGGTGATGGTGTGCACGTGATCGGCTCCAGCGCACTGCAGGTACTGGATCTGCGCGCCCTGGCTGCACCAGCGAGCGATCACGGGATCGTTGGCGGACGGGATGACCGTCGTGTCCTTGTCGCCGGTGACATAGAGCATCGGCACGGTCTTGTTGAACGGCAGGCTCATCGTCGCAGGGTTGTTGTAGTGCAGCCAGCAGCTCCATGGATTGTTCTTGGTGCCCAAGGTGACCGTGTTCAAGAACGGCTCGTTAAACACCGTCAGTGGATCGGTGACCATCTTGATCGGATCGACGTAGGCATCGTTGCAGTAGTTCTTCAGTTGATCGGGCGCGCGCATGTCCCAGGGGGACTTCAGCGCGACTGGAATCTGCGCGCGATCGTAGTAGTCGCTCCACGTGTAGGCGATGGCTTCACCCAGGTTGTAGGTCGGCGCGGTCCCGGCGAAGTTGGCTTTGGCGCTGGCCGGTAAGTCCGTCGGTGGCGATACCGCGGCCGCTGCCTTCAGCGTGTACTCAGGCGCGTAGAATGGCTGCATGGCGGTCACGTATTCAACGGCCTGCGCACCTTGCGAGTGACCCCAGACATAGACGTCGTTGGTGTAGGTGACCGACTCGCGCATGGTCAGGTATTTCTGCGCCGCGCGCACGGCATCCAGCGAAGCCACCGCAGTCGGTTCCAGCAGCAGATAGGGCGTGGTCGCCGTCGAGGGTCCACCCAAGCTGCGCTGGTTGATGTAGTCGGGGAACACCGTCACATAGCCAGCCGAGGCCATGATCAAAGACAGGATGGTCATCGGCGCCGTGACATCCCCTTTCTTGCGGGACGGGGCGCAGTCATCGGTGTAGCCGAGCGTCGGGTGCAGGAACAGCAGCATTGGAAACTTCTTGGTGCTGCCGGTCGGCCAGGTCACCATCGCCGTGGCATCGATCAGCTGACCGCGATCCTGCGTCTGATAGCGGATCGTCGCGGTGTGCGTGTTGTACTGCGGCGATCGGTGAACGTTTAGCTGGGCTCCCAAGAAGGCGGCGACTTCCAAGGTGCTGATGATCAGCGTGTTCACGCCCAGCAAGTTGCGCGAATAGTCCAGCACGCTGCCGACGCTGGTCGCCGGCTTCCAGGTGTACGCGGGCTGCCCGCAGATGGCGGGGCTGGTCGGGCTCCAGTCGGGGTATTCCGGCGCCATGTCGACGGTGGTGCCGCCGCCATCATCCCCGGTGCCGCCGTCCAGCGGATCGCTGCCGCTGGGAGCGCCGCCACAGCCGATGGAAAAAGCCAAGCCAAGGACCCATGCAAAGCCAGTTGTGCGTAGCATCCGCGTGTGCCCCCTCTGCAAAGACGGATGCGCTCATGATACCGCGCTGACGGGGCGGGCGTTGCGGGATGCTGCACGTCGCTAATCGCGCTGCCTGCGCTTGTGTCTGTTCCTGTGTTCGCGCATGGGTGCGGCTGGCTCGCCCAGTGCGTGAGCCGACGACCAAGCTGACGACCCAGTCGACGACCCAGTCGACGATTAGGCAGACGTCGAAAGGAGAGCCTGCAGCAGAGCACGCAGGATGCGCTGCAGCGGGGCAGCGCGCGTCGGATCAAACTGCCGCGGCTGGTCTTCATTCATGTAGCAGCACTGCGCCATTTCAAGCTGCAGCGCGTGTACGCCCACGGTCGGCTGGCCATAGTGTCGCGTCACGTAGCCGCCTTTGAAGCGACCGTTGCACACGCGGCTGAACTGCGGATCGATCGCCAGCGCTTGCCACGCGGCGTCGGCAAAGGCAGGCGCACAGCTTGTGCCATCGGCCGTGCCCAAGTTCAGATCGGGCAAGCGACCGGCGAAGAAGCGCGGCACCTGCGCGCGGATCGAGTGGCCATCCAGCAGCACGACGTAGCCATGGCGGGCGCGCAGATCCTCAACATCGGCGGCGAGCGCCTGATGGTAGGGCCGAAAATATTCTTGCAGGCGGGCGGCGCACTCGTCGGCGCTGGGCTCGTGACCGGGACGATAGATCGGCTGGTTGTCGAACGTGCGCAGCGGACAGATCTCGGTGTTGTCAGCGCCTGGATACAGCGCAACTCCGTCGGGATTGCGGTTTAGGTCGACGACATAGCGCGAGTGCGTGGCGTGGAATAGGCCGCAGCCAAGCTCGGTCGCGAACGCGTACAGCGCATCGACATGCCAGTCGGTGTCGGGCAAGGCCAAGGCGGCATCGGTCATGCGCGACTGCAGATCCGGCGGCACATAGGTCCCGGCGTGCGGCACATCGATCAGAAGGGGCAGACGGGCGGGGACGCGGTGAAACAGGGCGGTGCTCATGGTCTGTGTGGTGTACACAAATTCGGCCCGCGGTGGGAGCCACCCGCGCGCTCGACGCAGAGGCCATAGACGCCGCCCGCGCGCGCCGAGTATGCTGAAGCGGGGGTCTTATTGGGAAGCGATCCGCTCTGCCTGCTTGACGCCTTCCAGCTTGAGATCTCTCCGGGCCATCCGAGCCATCCGGCCCATCGAGGAAGCCATGCGAACTGTCCGTTCCTACCGATCGCGATCCACTGGGCTATTGGCTGTGCTGGCGCTGGTCTGGCTGCTGCTGCCGGCGTGGGCCACCGGGGCCGACGCTACGACGGGCAACGAAGACAGCGAGGATCTGCTGGTCGCAGCGCCGCTGCCCCCGTCTGCTGAGCTGGCCTATCAAGAGCTGAGCCGCGGTGCCGAGGCGATGGACAAGCTGCGCGCCGAGATCGAACACCGGACACGCAAGCTGGCCGAAGAGGACTCGATCTATCAGTCGCGGCGACGGGCGCTGGACACCGCGATGCAGAGCTTGGCCAGCGGTCGCTGCAAAGGACAGGCGACGCCGCCCAAGGGACCAGTCGAAGAAGCCAAGCTGGCGCTGCGGGCGCTGAACCGCGTGGTCAAGGGCGACACCGGCGTCCTGGCGACGCGGCTTGATGACGAACTAAAGACGCTGTGCGGGGCCAATCCAGAGCTGCGACTGCTATCCGAAAGCGGCATCAAAGAAGTCGACGATCTGCTGGATGAATGGCGCGCGATCTGGGTGAAAGCGGCGGAGTCCGAGACCGCTGGGCAGAAGCGCCTGCTGAATGCTCAGCAGCAGCGGTACAAGCGCTTGAGCGCGGCGCTTGAGACGCTGCGCGGGCAGCGCGACACCAAGGCGACGTTTGTGTCGGACTTGAAGTGGCTGGTCATGATCCTCGGCGTGCTGAGCGTCGCGGTCATGCTGATCGTGCGCACGTTCCCCGAAGATCTGCAGACCGAGTGGGTGGCGTCGGGGCAAGTCATCCAGTTCATGACGGTGCTGATCATCCTGATCGCGGTCTTGGCCTTGGGCATCACCGGCGTGCTGAAAGAAAATACGCTGGGCACTCTGTTGGGCGGCATCGGGGGCTATGTGCTGTCGCAGGGCATCGGTCGGGCGGCGGCTCGCAGTGCCTTGCGCAGCGCGTCGTCGAACGTCAGCACCACGCCACCCCGCGACGGTTCGGCATGAATGCGTGCGTGCGGGCAGGGGGGTGGATCGGCAGACCGCCATTCCCGGCAGACGGCAATCGCTGGCGGACCCCAATCCTTGGCAGTGGGCAATCGACGATCGACCGCTTCCTTGGCACGTCTGCCCAACGACTGCGGTACAGTGCCGCCCGCAGCCGCGCTGCCTGGTGTCCGCTTTCGTAAGACGCTGCAGGCCACCGTCGGATCCGCACGAATCATCCATCCGCGTCCATCCCGTCCCCACCGCCGCATGAGCACCGCATGATCCACGCGCGAAACCTGACCAAGACCGTGCAGTCCGGCAGCCAGCGCACGCCGATCTTGCGAGGTGTGGATCTGGACATCGCCGCCGGCAGCTTCGCTGTGCTGCTGGGGCCTTCGGGCTGTGGCAAGACCACGCTTCTGCACCTGCTTGGGGCCTTGGATCAGGCCGATGGCGGGCAGCTACGCGTCGGTGATGTGCAGCTGTCGCCGCCCGATCCACGCGCCTTGCTGCACTACCGGAGCAGCGTCGTCAGCGTCGTGTTCCAGTTCTACAACCTGCTGCCAACCCTGTCGGCGCGGGAAAACATCGAGCTTGTTCTGGAGCCGCTGGGTCTGCGCAGTCGAGAGCGCCACGAGCGCGCGCAAGAGCTGCTGTCGCGTGTCGGGCTGGCCGCGGCCGCCGATCAGTATCCGGGCCAGCTTTCCGGCGGTGAACAGCAGCGGGTGGCGATTGCGCGGGCGCTGGCCAAGCGACCTCGCTTGGTGTTGGCGGATGAACCGACGGGCAGCCTGGATCGACAGAACAGCCGCCAGGTCTTGTCGCTGCTGCGCAGCATCAATGCCGATGAAGGCACGACGTTTTTGATCGTGACGCACGAGCCCGAGCTAGCCGCGCAGGCCAGCCTTGTCCTGCACATGGAAGATGGGCGCATCGCAAAGCCGCCGACCCTTGGCCACAGCACCCCGTCTGGCGGCGCACCGGGGACGGTCGGATCGGCGTAGGGCCAAGGTCTGCATGTCGCGCGCTAGCTCGTACGTCTCGCCTCTTTTGCTGCGCGCCATCGTGCGAGCGCTGGCGCAGACGCCAGGCCGCCTGCTGGCCGGGGTGGTGCTGGTCGCAGTGGCGATCACGGTCTATGCCGGGACGTTCATTGGCCTTGGGCACATCGCCGATACCGCCGCGACGCTGTATCGCGAGCTGCGGCTGTTTGATCTGGAAGTGCGCATCACGCCACAAGCGCAGGACGGCGTGCCCTCTGCAGACGATCTGCGGCGTCGCATTCCAGGGCTGCAAGGCGCGACGTGGCGGCTGGTTCTGCCCGGCTCGTTGAGCCGACAATCCGGCGTGCAGGCGGGGCAGACAGCCAGCACCGTCATCTGGGCCGTCGATGCCGATCGGCGCCCCGAAGTCGGCGACCTGCGGATCACGCAAGGATCGTTTCTGCGGCCCGGTTATCCCGACGACATCGTGCTGGACAAGACCTTTGCAGAGGA
>JAYRFD010000227.1:0-3495 GCA_041908565.1 Polyangia bacterium
CAGCTCGCGCAGCGGCGAGTAGCTAGGCATTGGAGCCCGCCATGAGCTTGCGTACAGATCTGATTCTGCCCAATGCGCTGACGGTTGGTGCAACCTTCACGATCCTTGCCATCCTGACGCTGCTTGGCGCTGCTCTGGTGCGACAGCTTGTTCGCCTGCTGCTACCCGGAGGGTCTGGTGCCGAAACCAGCTCGTTGCGTGACCTCATCGAGCAGACCGTGCAACGTTGGAGCCGCCGTCTCGTTTGGCTATGTCTTGTAGCGCTGATCGCGATCGGCGGCTGGGCCACGCTGCGCGGCCACAACTTGGCCCAGCTGGTCAGCACCACCTTGCAGCAGCTGACCCAGACATCATGGCGCACACTCAGCCTCGCCATACTCAAGCCAATTGCGCTGCTGGCTCTGGCGCTTGGTGTCTCGCACATGCTGCGGCGCCTCTTGGACTTCGTCAGTCAGCAGCTACAGCAGACCCAATCGTTGACTCGGCTGCATGATCGGATTCAGGCCACCGCAGCCGAACTAAAAAGCAGCAGTACCGCCGTGGCTGTATTTGGGTCGCTGCTGCTGTATGTGCAGATCTCGGGCCTACCCGATGGTGCTCGCCAAGCGCTGCGCGTGCTCGCCTATCTGGGCGGCTGTCTTCCCTTTGCTCGCTCCTCGGTGGGTACGGCGCGCCTAGCC
Organism: Polyangia bacterium; assembly: GCA_041908565.1. GTDB lineage: Bacteria > Myxococcota_A > Polyangia > Palsa-1104 > JAEUJZ01 > JAEUJZ01. Next base: position 681 of record JAYRFD010000227.1, read on the forward strand.
ATCGAGATCGTCTTTGAGATCTCGTCGCTGCTGGCGCAGTCATCGACTCCGCTGCGCTATCTGGGCCAGGTGCGTCACCTACTGCCGGTAACCCAGCGAGCCTCAGACTATCTGCTGTATGTCGGCATCGGATCTTGGACGGTCGACCGGCTGACTCCGGGCACGTGGGCAGCGCAAGCGGGCCCAGTCGCCCTGCGGATCATCGCGATCTTCTACTTGAGTCGCGTGTTTGTGGATCTGTGCCTGCTGTTCCTAAATGAGTTCTTCCTGCAACGCGAGGGGCAGGGCCCAGCGGAGCTACAACAGCGTCAGACCTTGGTCCCCGTCGCGGCGAGCATCCTGCGCTATCTGATCTATTTCATGGCTGTGGTGATGAGCCTACGCGAAGCAGGATTGGACCCGACCCCGCTGCTGGCTGGGGCAGGCGTCGCAGGCATTGCCGTCGGACTGGGCGCACAGTCCTTTGTCGGAGACATCGTTGCCGGCTTTTTCATCCTGTTCGAGAACCTCTTTCTCGTCGGCGACCTCGTGCAGATTGGCGAGGTCAAAGGCAAGGTCGAAGAGATCGGTGTTCGTACCACCAAGCTTCGGGATGAAGAAGGCATCCTGCATATCCTGCCCAACAGCGAGGTGCGCAAGATCGCCAGCCACTCGCGCGGGTACAAGAATGTCATTGTCGACGTGCCCATTCCCTATGGCGAGGATCTGCACCGTGTCTTTGATCGGATTGGCGAAAAGATGGCCAGCCTGCGCGATGCACACCGTGGAATCATGAGCCCCACGGAGCTAGCCATTGAAGAGCTTCGCGACACGTCCATCTTGCTGCGTAGCGTGACGATGGTGCAGCCCGAGGCGGCAGAGGCTCTGACGAACATCCTGCGTCTGGCGATCTGGGAAGCCTTGGCAGCGGCGCGGGTGGCTGCGCCGTTCGCGCGCCACATGCTGCTGCCTGCTCCCGGAGCGGAGCTTGCGACCCCGTCCAGCGAGGCCCGCAGCAGCCGGATCCCCACAGTGAGAGCGGATATTCAGAAGCTAAAAGCCTACAACCTGTACCTGGCGCTGGACGTGGACAATAACGGCTGGCTGGAGCAAGCCGATGTCAAGGCGCTGGCCCATCGCTTGGTTGCGAGCCCGGAACAAGCATCTGCGAAGGCGAGCTTGGCGCGCCTCGAAGCCAGCTTGAACACCTACTGGCGCGAGATCGCCAAGACGCTCGATCGAAACGAAGACGGTCGCATCTCGCGGGAAGAGTTCTTGGCATTCTGCGGCAGTCTGTCCGACGATCTGAGCGGCCCGGCCGGCGACGCCGTGCGGGCGCTGGCTAGCGCGATCTTTGCCGCCTACGATCACAACCAGTCCAGCACGCTGTCTGAACGCGAGTTTCTGTACTTCACGCGCGCACACGGCCTAGCCGACGGGGCGGCCAGCGCGGGCTTTCGCTTGATCGATCGCGATCACAACGGCCACATCAGCCAGGAAGAGTGGCAGCGCTTCATGCGCGATCTGTTTGTGAGCCGCAAGCTGAACGACGCATCCGCCGTGGTCTTTGGTCCCGGCTGCCGCGACGGCGATCGTCAGACGTAACCCTGGCTGTGTCTTGCGTGGGCGGGCTGCTACACGGCATCAACAATCAGCCAGATCAAGCGTCAAGATAAAGGATCCGCTCGGTTGCGCCGCCGAAGGTAGTGTCGCGCCCTCACCGGAGGGGCAAGCGGCGACCTTCGCAGGAAGTTGCGAGCACTCCGCCGACTTCGGCGGCCTGTCGGCAAAGCGTTGGATTGCAGCGGGGAGCGGGGCTGCCAGGAAATGCAAGCGGGTGTTGCGCGATGGCTCCGTGCTCTGTGCGGGGCTGCGCAGGCAATGGCCAGCTCCGCGCATCTGCACCGCACGGATCGCGGCGTAGCCTGGCCCATGCAGGCTCAGTCCACCAGCTCGGCAGGTGAGCCCATCCTTTGCCGTCGACAAAAGAGGCTTAAGCCGCGCTGCGGCGCAACCGAAGATGCGCCGCATGTCGCGCTTTCCTTTGCGCATTGTCTGTCACGCCATCCTGCGGATTGACTTGGTCCCGACGCAGGTGCGCGAGCTGGAGTCGACGATTCGCTGACGCTGTCAGAGTTCCGATGCGCAACTGATCGACTTTTGCGTCGACCTCGGCACGCCCAAGCGCCAGGCAGAGGACTACCCAGCGCTCGATTATTTCCGCGCCGGCAAGGCCGATGCGCTGCTGATTTTCTGCGTGCCCAGCGACGAGCCGCTACCGCGTGGCGACTTCTTGACCACGCGCGCGCTGTCGGGATTTCCGAGTGCTTGGGTGGCCGTGCCCAGGCTGTTCGAGGGCGGCCTGTTGACGCCGGCCATCGGCGCGCGCAGCATCGCCCGTCAGCGCGCCATCGCTCTGCGCGAGCGTCGCTTCCCGTGCGAAGTCATCGCCCGCTGGCTCGATGCCGAAGGCTGCGCCGCACCCAGCGCCGCCCCCGGCCACTGGATCCGCGGCGACCTGCTGAAGCTCCTGCGCGAAGCTCGCAGCATCCAGGCCAAGACACTGCACACAGAGTCCGGTGGCACTTCATCTGCATGTCCGTAGACGATCAGCGGCATAGAGCCATGACGTTGTCCGCAGACCCTGCGACGGGGCGCGGACAAATGGCCTCACGAATCCGACGGCCGTGACATCGGCGGGCTTGATGTCGCGGTGAATGATGCCCAGTTCGTGGGCGGCGTGCAGGGCTTCGGCGGCTTCTTTGATGACGCGCGCTTTGTCCTGCAGGCTCAGCGTTCCGATGGCTGCGTGCAGGGGCTGCCCGTCGATGTACTG
>JAYRFD010000228.1:0-5005 GCA_041908565.1 Polyangia bacterium
GGCAGATCGGATGTCGTTTCGACATAGGGCTTGGCCAAGACCAAAGGCGCCGCAACACAGATCAGCATGCGCAGAAGCAACAGAAGGACATGCCGCACCTGCGTGCGCTGCGCCACCCGACGGTGGCTGGCATACAAAAGCAGCAGCGTCGGCAGCGGCTGGACACGCGCCCGCCGTCGTCCCATCAGGTGGATGAGGATCGGCAGGGCTCCCAAAAGGACAAGCGCCGCGTAGGCCGGGGATAAAAAGTGCATGCGTCGCGGCCTACCTGCGGATGTGGCGGCGCAGGGGGCCGCGCAAGATGTCCAAAAGCACGCTCTCGATCGATCGCGAGGTCTGCACCAAGTGATACTCGACGTCTGCTTCGCGCAGGCCCCGCCGCATGGCTGACAGGAAGCGATCGACTTCCGCCTTGTAGGCGGCGCGCACATCGCCGGGGTCGACAAACAGGCGAGCCGGTCCATCGCGGCCCGGCTCGATGTCTTCAAACCAGGTCAGGCCGGAAAACGGCAGATCTAGCTCGTCGGCATCCAAGATCTGCACGACGATCACATCGTGTTTTTGGGCCCGCAGACCGGCCAAGCGAGCCCGCAGATGCGACGCATAGCGTTCGACCAGATCGCCGGCCGGCGCTTCGCCCATGCCTTCGCTGGACGGCAGCAAGTCGGACAGGATGATGCACAGGCTGCGCCGCCGCGCGACCTCCGACAGATAGGTGATGCCGTCGGGCAGGGCCGTGCCGCCTTCGCCGGCCACGCGCTCTAAGGCGCCACACAGATCCGACAGGTGTGCACCGCCGCCATGCGGCGGGATGTACTGCCGCAGATCGTCGCCAAACAGCAGAAGACCCGTCGGATCGTTTTGGCGCAGGCGCAGGTACGAAATGGCAGCGGCCAGAAGCTTTGCGAAGTGCAGCTTGGACAGCTGACCGGCCCGCCCATAGCTCATCGATCCCGAGACATCCAGCAGCACATAGCCGCGAAGCTCGGTCTCTTCTTCGAAGCGCTTGACGTAGTACTTGTCGATGCGACCGTAGGCTCGCCAGTCGATGTGGCGCAGGTCGTCGCCCGGCGCGTACTCTTTGTGCTCGGCGAATTCGACCGACGATCCGTGATGCGCCGATCGATGCAGGCCCGACAGCGCTCCTTCGGCAATGATGCGCGACAGAAGCTGCAGGTTCTGCAGTCGAAGCAGCGTCGGCAGGTCAAGAAGGATGCTCATCGGATCGGAAGGGCCAAGGCCAGGCGTCGTCAGTCAGGCTGGGGCCAGCCGGCGGCGCGCCGACCCAGACCCGAAGGGGCCATTCTCTGCGGATTTTGCGGGCAAGTCGAGAGGTCTGCCGTCGTACACTACGGCGATGCAGGGGACGCTTCGCGCTGGGACGCTGTTGTTGACGCTGATGCCTGCCTGCGGGCCGTCGAGCTACCTGATCGAAAAGCAGGAATACGTGCGCACGCTGGCTCCGCTGGTGTCGTGTCCAAACCCTGCCGCCAGTGCCGCCGCCATCGCCGATTCCGCGGTAGCCGCCCAGGTGTGGGGTGCCCCGCCAGCCCGGGTGACGAAGGTCACGCTGTGGACCGAAGATCGCAGCCGGCAGGTCCAAGGCCGCGTGCATCGTCTGTACATGGAAGGCGTGAAGCCCGTCGACGAAAACTTCCTGCGGGTGCGGCCGCGCCGCGCCAAGGGCTTGCTGGCCACCAGCATCGTGTTTCTGAGCATCGGCGTGCCGCTGATGACGGCCGGGCTGGGGCTTCTGGCCTGCCCTCCAATGTCCATCTGCGAACAGGGTCTGGCCGTCGCCGTCCTTTTGGGCGTGGGCGCCCCGCATGTGTTGGTGGGCGGCATCACCGGCCTGACCGCCGCCGGACGCTGGGGCATCTAGGTCCCAATTGACGGCGGCAGGCTCGGGTGCGAGGCTGGTTGGGATATGAAGCCATGTCGTCTTGTGGGGCCAGGGCCTGGGCGTAGCCAGTGGGGCAGGGGGCGGACGGTCCTTTTCGCCGCCGTGTTGGGCTTGTCTGGAATCGTTGGGATGCTGGAATCAGGCGTGGCCTGGGCGCAGCCGAGCCCTGAAGCGGCGCCGGCTCCGGCCTATGGTCCGTGGCAGTGGGTGCGCGGCGACAACGGAGTGGCGGTGCACCGTCGCACCGTAGCGGGCTCGCCGCTGCATGAATTCCGCGGCGTCGGGACGATCTATGCGCCGATTGCCGCCGTGCTGGGCGTGCTGAACGACACCGAACACCGCCTGGAATGGATGAAAGAAGCCGCCGCGCAGGTGCTGGTGCAGCAGGTCAGCGAGTCCACCGTGCTGTTCTACAGCCGCACCAAGGCGCCCTGGCCGGCCTCGGATCGCGATGCGGTGCTGCGCGCTACCACCACCTTCGACACGCAAAAGAATGTCGTGCGCATCGAGATCGACTCCGTCGAGCACCCCGCCTGGCCGCCGCAGAAGGGCGTGGTGCGCATGCCGACCCTGCGCGGGCACTGGTACTTCTGGCCAGAAAAAGGCGGTGAGTACACCAAGGCCGAATACCAAGTCCACGCCAACCCCGGCGGCAGCTTGCCCGACTGGATCATCAACATGGTGTCCAAGTCGATCCCGCACTCGACGATCGTGCACCTGCGTGAACAGGTGAAGCGCCGTCGGTACGAAGCCTTTGAACGGCAGATCGAAAGCAAGGCGGACTACCAGGCGATTGTCCGCTCGGCCCGCTCGATCGCCCCGACCGGCCCGGGCGTTCCGGCTACGGCCCCGACTTCACCGGCCAGCGCCCCTGCGCCGGCAGCGACGGTTTCTGCGCCAGCAGCGACGGTTTCTGCGCCGGCTGCGACAGCGCCGGCCCCGGCGGCAGCAGCCCCCGCCCCGTCCCCCGGTCGCTGATCCCCGCGGGCCGGCGGACTTCGGGTAGAGTCGCAGGTATGCCGATCTACGAATACCAGTGCGAGTGTGGGGCTCGCTTCGAGAGCCTGGAGTCGATGGGCAGCACGCGTACGCTCTGCGGTGAAGACTGCCGCCGCTCTGACAGTCGCACGCAGCCCGAGCGCGGTCAGGGCACCGTGCAGCGCCTGCTGTCTGCGGCGGGCATCCGCGGTACCGGCCACGAAGCCAAGCCCAAGGTCTTCGACCCCGTCGCTCGCGCCAACCGCCCCGGCTGCGAAGACTGCGACCCCGGCGTCGCCGCCAGCGAAGCCGACGTTTAGCAGCGCATCGCAAGAGTCACTTCGAAGCGCGCCTACTTACCGGGGCCGCGCGGTCTGTGCGCACGTCCCGATGGACGCTCTCCCATCGAGAGTTTGCGGACAGAGTTCCCGGTGCAAGGAGAACAGGCGGGAACTCTGTGTGCGTGCTGCATTGCCACACGTCGGTTTTGCCGATCGGCCAAGCGGAAAGCGCTGGTCTGACGCTGTCCGTGCGACGCGGGGAACGGCTGCCTTCACGCACGAGCGGCGCCGGGGTGCGTGATGGGTTGGGAAGGCATCAGCCCAGCCGTATGTGCAATCAACCGCGTCTCGAAGCAGCTTGCGACGCGGAAACACATTGAGCGGTTTGCCGACCCACCGCGCGACTCGCTGGCGACGCGGCCTTACAGCCCACTGCTCTGCACGGGGGACAGGTGGACGCTGTGGCACTCGGGCTCGCAGCCTCTGCCGTTGGGATACCAGAGGGAATACGGCGCGTGGCCGCGGAGCCAAATCCACGGCGCCTGCCCCGGCAGCGAGATGCTGATCTCGTAGCGGTCGTCGTCGCGAAACTGATACCCGCCGTCATCCCCGACGGGTGGGGGGAGCTGGATGGAGACCTCTAGCGTGCTGTCCCGGGCGCGGGCGTAGATCGTGCACCACGGGCGCAGCGTGCTGGCGCAGTCGCCTCTGGCTGGTGGGACAGGGTTTACCAGGGTCTCGCTGCAGGTGCTGTTGACGCAGGTGCGCAGGACAAGCGTGCCGACGTCGCGACCCTCGATGGGATAGCTGCCATGCAGGGTCGCCCCCTCAACGCACCCGGCAAGCGTGCAGAAGGCCGCGCCCCCGGCCGGCCACGTACCGGCGAAGTCCCCCGAGGCCCCGCAGCCCACGGACAGCATGCCGGCCAGCATCAGAAAAAAGCGTCTCATGCGATCCCTCCGTCGTGTTTCACCCTGCCTTGGCCGGCCACGGGCGCTTTCCTTACGGCGGGACGCGCTGGGGCGGCGTCCGGCTGCGCAGCTTGGTCGCGGGACGCAGCGTGCCTGGCTGCCGACCGCCTGCCGGTGCACAGTCTGCCGACCCGCACGACTCGCCCGTTGCCCCCGTCGCGTTCTGCGTAGTAACAGACTCGGTCAGAGGAATCCCATGACCGATCACAAATCACAGCTGTCTTTGCGTCCCATGCGGAGACCCATTCCATGGACGGCCGGAGTTGTCGGAATTTTCTGCTTGGTCTCGTGCGGATCGAGCACGTCCGAGGAGCCAAGCGATACCCCAGGCCCCTGCGCGCCCGGCTTCGCGCGCAATCAGCAGGGCCTGTGCCGCGCCGAAGCCTGCCTGATGCCCGGACCGATGGCCCTGCGCACCTCGACGCTGGGCGGTGCGGCGGCGACGCGCTTCGCAGTGGGTGAGACCGTGGTTATCGAGGGAGCCGGTTTTCTCGCCGGCAGCGGACAGAACACGGTCACGTTTGATGGCGTTCCGGCGGCCTCGCTGCTGTCGGACCCAGCTGATCCGACGCGGCGCCTGTTTGCCGTGGTGCCTACCGGAATTCCGGGGGCACCGACCCAAAGCGCGGATGCAGAGCGCGCAGACGTCTGTGTCGTCGTGCAGAGCGCCTCGGCCGCGCTGGGTTCGGCCTCGATTGCTGTTGCGCCGACGCTGTTGCAGCAGCCCGTGATCAAGACGGTCAGCCCCGATATCCAGACCGAAGGCGGCGAGATTACGGTCACGGGCATTGGCTTTGGCGCAAGTGCGATCGTGAAGATCCGCGACCTCAGCGCGCCCGTCGTGCGCGGGTCGTCGACCGAGCTGGTCGTCA
>JAYRFD010000229.1:0-3178 GCA_041908565.1 Polyangia bacterium
TCACGTCCCGGGCCTCGCGACGCATCACGCGACGGCGATCCGGATCGCTTGGCGGCCGCATCGGTCGGCTTGGATGAGGTCGGGCCGGACCGGCGCTCCGGTCGATCGCGACGTTGGGGGCCGGTGGATTTCCCCGCCGGACGCGGGGCGCCCGTCGGTCGTGTCGATCGTTCAGAGGACGCGTGCTTCGACGTGGACGGCGACTTAGACGCCGGCTTGGACGAAGACGACGACTTGCGCGATGACGAAGGCGACGACTTGCGCGACGTCCCAGACGCGGACTTGGGTGATGACTTGGGTGACGACTTCGACGGTGACTTGGAACGGGAAGGCGGGGATTTGCGCGGACTCATATGCGTTTCCATCCGCTCGTCGGTCGCAGCCCAAGGCAGGCGGCCTGACGACGAACGGAGCGGCACTATGCCGAGTCACGACCGCGAGAGCAAGAGGCGAGGCACCACATGCGCAATCGAGCGGCGGCCGAGGGGTGTAAAGGCGGAGCGAAAGAAGGACGAAAGGCCGAGAGGAGAGACGACAGAACGACGGCAGGATCGCGCGTTCGCGCTAGCCCAAGCGAGCCTGAGCAACGGTGGACCACAGCGTGTCTTCGATCGACACCTGCGGAGCCCAGCCCGTGGCATCGCGCAGAGCACGGTCGCTGATGACGCAGGGATAGCGGAAGAAGTTGATCAGGTAGTACGGCAGGTTGCCGGCCAGCTGCACCGCGAAGTGGGTCAGCGGCCACGGGATGGGGAAGGTGCGCGCACGACAAAGCTCAAGAGCGGTGCGCCAGGGGATGATGGCCGGCCCAGCGACGTTGAAGATGCCGCGCTGCTCGCCGCGCCAGCAAGAAAGGACCGCACGCACCAGATCGTCTTCGTGCACGAACTGCGACATGGGGTTGAAGCCCAAAAGGTAGGGCACGCGCGGACGACGCAGAAATTCGCTCATCGTGTTGCGCACGGTGGGGCCGATGATGTTGGTGGCGCGCAGGACGACGGTGCGAACTTCGGGATGGCGATACACCCAGGTGGTCGCCATGTTGTCCATCTGGATGGCGTCGGCGATCTGGGGAAATTCCAGGCCGGCGCGCAGCGGTTCGTCTTCGGCGATCGGGATGTGATTGGCGGGGTCGGCGCCGTAGATATGAAACGTCGACAGCACAACCAAGCTGCGCACGCCGTGCTGCACGCACAGGTTCATGATCTTCTGCGAGCCGACGACGTTCAGATCAAAGCGCTTGCCGGCGGACTCTTTGAAGCTGCCGGTGCGGCCCAGGTGAAAGACCGCATCGAGCTTGTTGTGACGGAAGACGTCTTCGATGATGGTCTTGTTGTAGTGCGCGCGGCAGACGGTCAGCTTTTCCAGCCCGGGCGCCAAGGGTGGCTGCACGTCGCGATAATCGACGCCGATGACCTGATGCCCTTCCGCCAGAAGAAGACTGGCGGCCCGCTGCGCCAAGCCGCCTGCAATGCCCGTGATCAAGATGGTCGCCATAAGGGATCCCTTCGCTGCGCAGCGCGCTTAGAAAAACACCGAACGGCGTGCGGCCAGGCCGTCGTTGATCATCTGCTGCACGGTGTTCTGCACTTCATCGACCTTCTTCTGGATGACGCTGTCTTCGTCGTCAAACGGGCCTTCGAAGTACATCGGCTTGCCGAAATAGATGCGGAACTTGGTCGGCATCGGCAGGTACGCCAGCGGTCCCAAGATCGGTAGCAGCGGATGAATCGGCGCGTAGGGCATGCGCATGATCTTGGCGGCGGCCTGCCAGTCATAGACGCTGATGATCGACTCTTCGGCGCCGATGACAGCGACGGGAACAATCGGCGCTCCGGTCTGCAGGGCAAGGCGCATAAAACCACGGCCAAACGAACGCAGCTTGTAGCGCTGCCAGTACGTCTTGCCGCTGCCGCGCGCGCCTTCGGGAAAGACCAAGATGGCCTGATCGGCTTCCAGCAGGTTGCGGCAGTTGATGGGATCGCCCAGCACCACGCCGGATCGCGCGAACATCTCGTTGATGAAGGGCAGCGTCGACACCCAGCGTTCGGCCATGGCGCGCACCAGGCGCGGCGGCTTGGCTTGCAAAAGGCACGCGACGGCGGTGACCACGCCATCAAACGGCACCTGGCCCGAGTGATTCGGCACGATCAGCACGCGCCCGGCGGGCACGTTTTCGATGCCATGGATCTCGGGCCGGAAGTAGTCGTACACCGGGCGAGCCAGCGTGTAATAGAACTTGGCGTGCTCGGGCGACATGCCCCAGGGGTCGAAGCCGCACTCGTTGATCTCGTTCGGCAGCGAGTCGATGGCCGCCGATACCTCGGGATCGATGAAGTGGCTGTGGGCCTGCGGCGCGATCTGCGCGAGACCCGCCAAGCGACCGCAGATCTCGTTGACCTGGGCAAGCGTCTGGTCCGAGACATGGCGATGGACGACCGAGGTCGCCCGCTCAAGCAACGGGGAAAGTAGCTGGTTGAGGACAGACACCTCGGACTCCTTCGACACGGGGCTGGCACGACGACCGAGCAAGGGCCACGCGTTCGCGTACATGGGCCGGGTTGATGCCGGCTTCGTGCCGGCCGAATGAAAGTGCGCACCAGTCTACAAGGTCGAACCACGCGCTGACCAGACAGCATTTTGGGGACGGGCCACGCGCCGGGCGGGCGCAGGCCGACGCCGGGCGGGCGCTGCGGTCGCGGCGCGCAAACGGGAAGCGCATGGCGATACACTTGGGTCATGGGGCACCTCAGAACCGCGCTGCGTCACTGCGTCGTCGCCTGGATCCTGCCGCTGGGCTTGGGCTTCCTGACCACAGCGGTGATCGCGGGGTCGACGTCGAAGCTGGGCGCGTCCGCCGTCGGGCCGTGGATGATGGCGGCCATCGCACTGCAGCTTGTCTACTTCGCGGGATCGTCGGTCAGGCTGTGGCCACAGCTTGGCGCACAGGTCCAAAACGCGACGCGCATCGGGCTGTTCGTAGTGCATCTGGCGGTGCAGCTTGCGCTGGCCGCAGCCATGGCCTTCGCCACGCTGGTGATGTTCAACCGCTAGCCGTCTGCCCGGTTAATAATCAATCCATTATTCAATAAAACCAATTATTGGGCAGTCTTTCATATCCACAATTTGAAAATGAATCAAAGCATAATTTATCATTATAAAATTCGCTAATTATTCA
>JAYRFD010000230.1:0-2626 GCA_041908565.1 Polyangia bacterium
GTCGCCCGCTCGCCAATTGCTTGGCAGTCCATTCCAACCGTGGAGGTATCCCCATATGTCGTGTGAACAAGTGAGTCTGTCCCCCCTGCGTCCCGCGTCTGCATCGCGTCTGTCGGCCCGGCTGCGACGGCTGGTCGGCGTCGCTGCGCTGCTTCTGTCCGGCGGTGTGCTGGGCTGCAGCGGCCAGGAGCTGCTGGGGGACTATGCCGGATCGCATTCGATGATTTACGAGCTGGAGTCATCGACGCAGGGCATGCCCAATGAAATTCTGCCAGTTGAGTACATGGGAATCATTTCGGTCTATCGCCAAGGCGATGCGATGGAAATTGATTTAAGCAAGACCTGTACGCTGAAAGGCTCACAGACGGCTCGCAACGGCATCAGCTTGGCAGACGACCCCGAAGCCAAGTGCATGATGAAGCTGCGCAACATCCCCAGCCGCTGCCGCGCGTCCGGCAACATCCCCGACGTGCGCCTGAACTTCAAGTCGCCGATGCGGATCTATCTGACCAAGAACCAAGAGATCACGCTGGAAGGGGACTTCGAATTCCACTCGACCGAGGCGGTCCCCTGCCGCGAGGCCTTCGTCAAGGCGTCGTATTCGTTCAAGGGCACGGCGTCTCAGCTTTAAGGTGTTTGCGCAAGACGCCTCGGCGGGGGGCTCTGTATGATCGCGTCCAGATCCGTCCACTTCTGGAGCCTGACATGCATCGACACCTCGCATTTTTTGTAGCTGCTCTTGTGCTTTTGGCGCCGGAGCCGTTTCCTTAGTCGGGTCGGCTGACAGCTTGGGCCGGCAAGCCGGCAAGCGATCCCTCAGCGGGGCTGGGCGCGACGTCGGGGCAGGGCAAGTCTCCGTCGGGTTCGGCGTCTCCAGCGGGCCCGGCGTCTCCAGCGGGTCCGTCGGGTCCGGCAGGTCCGGGCGCTGGCCCTGCAGCGCAGCCCAAGCGCCTGACCATCGTTGCGGTCTATGCGCATCCCGACGATGGCGAGTTCTTCGCGGGCGGCACCTTGGCCAAGTGGGCGGCCGCCGGTCATCGCGTGGTGGCCATCTGCGCCACCGACGGATCACTTGGGGCGATGCGCGGTGACAGGGATCCCAAGGAAGTGGCGGCTCGCCGCGGGCGAGAGCTCGCTGCGGCCCTTTCTGCATTGGGCGCGGAGCCGCCCATCCTGCTGGGCTTTCCCGACGGCTTCCTGCGCGATCACCAAAAGGCGCTGCGCGAGCGGCTGTACTCTCACTTCCGTCGGCAGCGCGCCGATCGCGTGCTGACCTTCGACCCCTGGACGCGCTACGAGATCCACCCCGAGCACATTGAAGCCGGGCGCATGGCTGCTGAAGCGGCGGTATTCAGCGGCTTTCCGCTGCTGCATCGCGAACACCTAACGGCTGAGATTACGCCCATGCAGCCGTCGGAGGTCTGGTTTATGGGCCCGCTTGAGCATCGCCCCAATCGCATCATCGATGTGCAGGCGACGCTGGACAAAAAGATCGCCGCCACGCTGTCGCACGGATCGCAGATCGAGATGCTGGCCAACTGGTTTGTCCCCGGTGCCAACCCTCGGAACTTGACCGACGCGCAGCGGGCCCAGCTACAGGGCGGCGCGCGCAAGTTCCTGGAACAGATGGGACGTGGCATCGCGCAGCCATTCCCGGGCAAAGTGCAGCTTGCCGAGGCCTTCTTCGTTCAGCGCACGGGCCCCGGACACTTCGACAACTACCCGCAGCTTTTCAGCGAAATGATGGGCGCGCCCGCCGAGGCTCCCGTCTTCGAATAAGCCGCGGCGTGACCGTCGCGTGACCGGTCTGCTTCCTACTTCGGGCACATGGCCTGCATGCGCGCCGTATCGCCATCCATGACGGCGACATGCCAGTCGGCCCCCAGGCGCACAAACAGCTGACGGGCCGCCGCGCGATGTGCAGCGACGGGAAACGAGGATGCAGAGGATGCAATAGGCCAGCCCGAGCGCCGATCTGTATCAGGCAGCAGAGATAGCGCATGGTGCGCTTCAGCCTGATCGAAGGGCATCTGAAGCTGTTGGGCAGTGCAAAGCGCGCGCAGCAGATAGGTCCTTGCGGCGACAGGATTTCCGTCGCGCAGTGAAAGCAGGCCGGCATACAGTGCCGCCGCGGGGCGGGCCACCGGATTGGCCTTGGCATAGCGCGCCAGGCGTGAAACCAGCGTGCGAACATCGCGGACGATCGTGGGCTCGGGGCGAGCGGTGTCAGGGCTTGGGTGCGGTTCCAGGGCCAGGCCGGCTTCAATCAGGCCCCGGAAGCACACCAGCAGCCCGGGCACGGTCATCTTGGCGGCCTTCAGCGTCGAAAAAGCGGGACCCAGCAAGCTGCGAGCACGATCGGCTTGTCCCAAGCGAAGGGCCAGCCCGGCCGACAGCGCATCGATGGCACAGCGCGCCATCTGATCGTCGGCCCGCTGCACGGCGGACTCCGCTTCGGAAAGCTCGCGCTGGGCGCGATCGAGCTGCCCGGTTCGCATGCTCAACATCGCCGAGATCGTAAGGGCCCAGGTCAGCTGCTGGGCGTTGTGGCCGGCGCGGGCCAGGCGCGCGATCTCGTCGCTGTCGTGCAGGGCGTCGTGGAACAGGCCCAGGTGCAGGTTGGCCA
>JAYRFD010000231.1:0-2506 GCA_041908565.1 Polyangia bacterium
AGCGCACGATGCCGCCGAAGTTTCCGACGGCCCAGGCATCGGTCGCCGAGTTGGCCCACACAGCGTTCAGCCCAGATGTAAGACCCGTCGTTGTCGCGATCCAGCTACCGGTCGTGCGATGGAAAGCGACGCCGCCCTCGCCCACGGCCCAGATGTCGTTGTTGTCGAAGCCGTGGACATCGTTCAACTGGACGCTGGTGCCGACAAACGAACGCACCCACGCTGTGCCATTCCATGCCAGCGTCATGCCGTTGTCGCCGACAGCCCAAGCCAGGTTCGCTGCACGCGACACCACGCCGCGCAGGGTCTCGGACACGCCTGAGGGCACCAGCGAAAAGTCGCCCCCCGTCGAGCGCACGATCGTCCCGCCCGCCCCCACGGCCCAGATCTGCACCGAAGCCCCACTTGCAGCCCCCGAAATGCTGTACAGGTCCTGCGTGGTCGGCGAGGTCATCGTGGTCCACGCCGTGCCATCAAAGTGCTGAATCAGCCCGCCCAGGCCGACGGCCCAGGCTTCGTTGCCATTGGCCCAGATCTTGTTTAGTTGGTTGCCCTGGGGCAGCGGATTGGTCCAGCACAGGCCGTCGGCGGAGCACTCGCAGAATGGCTTTTCGTACAGCCGCTGCGACAGCGTCGCTTCGAAGCGAAACTCAGTGCCGACCTCGACTTCGACCTGACCCCGGCCATAGCGACAGCCTTTTTCGTCTCGGTAGGCCGCGGTGATGTGCAGCGGCCCGCCCTGCCCCGTCGGCAAGTACAGACCGACCTGCGGCGGCTTGGCCGACACATCCAGCGTCTGGGTCGTCTGCCCCGGCGCCTCGATGCTCAGGCGAACCTTAGTCGCCCCTACCGGCCACGACGGCACATTCAGCAACAGCAGGCGTTCTTTGGGTTCACATGAGGTCAGGCTGACCAGCGCAGCCAAGGTCAGAAAAGCCCCCCGCAAACGCGAAATCGTCACCGTAATTACGTTCATACATAGTCTCCTGCCACATTGGCTGCTTACAACTATTGAAACAGATGAAATGTCGGGACCAAATCCGGAGCGGACGGAGGCTGTTGGCTGGCAATCACTCCGCCCGCCACTCCGCCTGCAATTCCGGCCGCCGCCAGGCCGCCAATCAGAACCCAGAACCAGGCTTTTTTGTACACCGGCTTGCTGGCCGCCCCCGCCATAGTGTCCACTTTTCCGTCGGAAACCGCGGTGGTTGCTAGCGGATTCAAAGTGGCGGGCGGTGGCTCTGCCGCTTGCGCGGCCTGAATCTGGGCGATGTATTCCTGCGCCTTGCTACGCAGGTTTTCGTCTTCAAATTTTGTATCGCAAAATTTGCGATATGAATCCAACGCATCCGACAATTTATTCTGTTTATGCTGAATCCTTGCGATATTGAACACAATCCGCGGATCGGGAGTAATTCGATACGCGGCTTGATAGGACAGAAGGGCATCGTCCAGCTGGCCGGCCTTGGAAAACTCGCGCGCGCGGCTGGCAATCGGTCGGCACGCCGGATCGTCGTCACAGCTGACAACGGCTGCCGCGCCGGCCGAGCCGGTCAGCGCCCAGCCCAGCAGGATGCCTACAATTCCGACGGTGGCCGCGGTGCTGCCCAGCCGCCGCCGCTGCACTCTAGTCTTCAATCTCGAGTCCTTTCTTCCTCTTCTTTTGCTTCTTCTTGGCCGTGCCCACCGACGGCTCTGCCGCGACCAAGGGCAGGCTGCGCCGGCTGTCCTGGTCGTTCGGCAGCGATAGCTCAAGCACTGCGAAGCCCTTCTTCTGCAGGCGCAGCGCCGTCTGGCCCGCATCGCGCGGACGCTCTTGCATCCACGGCGTCCGCCCCAGCACGGTGCCCTGCGCGTCGACGACATCGGCCCCGCTGGGTTCGCTGTCGATCGCCCACTTTATGGAAGGACTGACGGGCGCCGCCGATGCCTTGGGATCCGCGACGGGCGCAGGATTCTTGGCATCCGGGACTGGGCTAGCCGTGACTTCCCGTGCCGCTGCTGCGGTCTTCGATTCGGTCGATGCATCTGGCGGCGCAGTGATTGGCTGCTGCGTCGTCGCCGGTCGACGCTGCCCGCGAAAGCCCAGGAAAGAAACCACGCCCAGTCCGACGACAACCAAGGCCACACCCGCGATCGAGGCTGGACGCGATCCGGCTGCGCGCAGCTTTTGTCCCAGCGACTGCCCCAGCGTGTTGTTGCCCCCCGGTCGTTGCGAGCGTCGAGACGGCGCATCCGCCTGCCCCATCGCCGCGCTGGCCCGTCGACGAATCGCCGGGACCGAGCCCGAGACGTTGATCAGCAGATCCGACAGCAGGTTGTGCACTTGCTGCATGCTCGGGCGATCCGCCTTGGCCTTGGTCAGCAGTCGGTGCACGCAGTCGGCAACGTCCTTTGGAACCTGCGGCGCAAGCTGAGTCAGCGGCGGCGGGCTTATGGTCATGTGCGCCAACAAAAGCTGCCCCATGCCCTGTTCGATAAATGGTGGCCGCCCCGCCAGCATCTC
>JAYRFD010000232.1:0-2306 GCA_041908565.1 Polyangia bacterium
CGACGGGACCTTCGTCAGCGGCGAAAGCAGCCAGCGCATCGCCTTGAACTTTTCGCCCAGCGCGTTTAGCGCGGTCGACATGGATGGTGACGGCAAGCTCGATCTGGCTGTGGTTAGCCAGTCTGGCAGCAAGGCCATCATCCTGCGCAATCAGTCGCGCTAAGGACCGCTCTCGGCGACGCTGCGAACACAGCGCCCGCGTCTGATGACAGCCCTTGTCCTGCACTCGCTGGGCTGCCCGTGCCCGCCGCAACTTCAGCGATTCTCGACGGCGATGCGGCTTATCGCAGCGACCGGCGAACCGCGGCCCAAGCTGCGCGAGCCAAGGCTTTGGACAGGGCTACGCCGCGCTTCCGTGCGCGGGCAGGACCGGCGTGCTGTGCGTGATGGCAGCGCGCGTCGTGGCCTGCTGCGCTTCATGCACCAGCTGATCGCTTTCCAAAATATCGATCACGGCAGCCAGCAGATCGCCTGCGGTCTTGCCATCGGTGGCCAGGTGGTCGAGGGCCAAGGTCAGCCAGACGGTGGGCCGCACGGCTGGCTGACCGTCGACGGCGATCACTCGGTCGGCGATGCGCCCAAAGCCGAACGCCATGCTGCTGTACATGGTCAGGGCATAGACCTGATCGATCTGCGGCATGCAGGTGATCTGAATGGTTCCGACGAGCTTGCGGCGAAACCAAAACGATCGCTGCAGGATGCGCAGGATCAAGCGACGGATGGCGCCAAACGGGATGACCCAGCCGGTGCGCATCATGCCTTCGAGATCGCGTACTTCTTTTTCGCGCGTGGCGGGGATGGCTTGGTGCAGAAACTGCGCAAGCTCTGCCAGGTTTTGTTCGTCGGCGCGCGGCACCACCAAGACGGGGGCATAGCTGGTGCGACCGGCGACCGACAGACCGATGTCGACCGAGGCCGGGCTAAGGCGCTGGTAGCCGGCGATCAGCTTGTGGGCCTGCGGTACGCGACGCAGACCCAAGGCCACCGCGCGAACAAAGATCTGTGTGTACGTCGCAGGTAAGCCGCGCTGGCGCAGGATCGTCAGCACTTCTTTGACGCGCGAGGCATCGCACATCTTGGTGACGATGCCGCGGGGGGCCGGAATAACGGAAAAGCCGTCGAGAAACCAGCGCTCGCCATGGGGAAGCGAGGTGAACTGGTCGGTGGCAGGCAGGCTGGGAAGTGGTTCGTGATTCGCAGGCGTGGACATCGCGTTAGCCAAACAGCTGTCGTCGGGGCGCCGCGACGGCAGCATCGTCCGCGTCGCCAGCCGATGAGGTCGAAGTGGATGGAGCCACACCGATCGGCAGCTTGGGCAAAGACAGCGGGTCACCAGTCTGCACAAAGTGATCGATGTGCAGGGCGGCTCCGCGGGGCCCGTCGTACTCTCCAATGCGCGCACTTAGCCGGCGGGCCGACTGAGAGAAGCTCTTGGTGTGGATGATCTTTTCGATGGCGGCGCGCAATAGCTCGGCGCAGTAGTCACGTCGTGCCATGCGCAGGCCCGCGCCTAGGGCTTCGACCCGCTGCAGGTTGACCTCTTGATCAAACAGCGTCGGGATCCCCAGGACCGGAACGCCATTGGTCAGCGCTTGATAGACCGTGCCGTTGCCGCCGTGCGTGATGGCGACGTGCGAGACGCTCATCAGCGAATCTCCGTCGGCAAGCTCTTCGATAAAGACGTTGTCGTACTTGCGATATAGGTCGACTGGGAGGCCGGCTGTGGTGATCAGCACCTGGTACTTGGTTCCGCCAAAGACCTTGGCGGCCTCGCTGAAGAACTGGGTGTCGCCGGTGCTGCCCATCGTGAAGTACAGCGTTGGGCGGCTGCGGTCCAGGCGCGGCAGCCAGATGGGCCTTGGCAGCGCGGCGCGGAACAGGATGGGGCCGATGTATCGGAAGTCGGCGGCGCTGTTCGCATCGACGGGAAAGTACTCGGGCAGGTCGGCAAGCAGCGTGACGTCGCCTTCGACAAGCTCGTACATCGTCTGCAGAGGCTTCAGGCCCAGGCGCTTTCGCACGCGATCAAAGCCGCGGGCCCAGTGACGGACGATCAGCTTCTTTAGGTGCGGAAAGACAGCATCGGCCAGCGTGTTGCCCAGCACGCGCTCGGTAATGTGGCCTTCTGGGACGTGGATGCGCTCTGCGAAGCGGCTGGTCCAGGCCGCATTGGTCAGACCGACGCAGGGGACGCCCATGCCGGCGGCGCTGGTTGACAGCGACAGGCGCATGTCGCCGACGACCACATCGGGCTTGAGGGCGCGGATGGCCGCCATGTCCGATTCGACGGATTTTTCGGCGCACTC
>JAYRFD010000233.1:0-2364 GCA_041908565.1 Polyangia bacterium
GCAGATCGATGACTTTGATCAAGATGGCCTGCCCGATCTGGCTGTGCTGCAGGGCCATGCGACCGGCGGCGACGTCCTGCTGTTCCGCAACGAAGCGGCGGAAAGTGGCAGCACGCCGCGTCGGCAGCTCCGCCCGATCGGCAAGATTTCAGCAGAGCGTGCGGCCCGCTCGGTCGAGTTTGCCGACGTCAACCGCGACGGCTGCAAGGACATGCTGATGCTGTTTTCTGGCGGCATCGGCGCCGGCGCAACCGGCACTCGCATCTTCTTGGCCTTGGGAAAAAAGAACCGCCCAGGCATGCCCGACTGCCAGTAGCAGCCGCCCAAACACAGACCGCCGATGGATTGCTCTGCGTCGGGGGACAGGGACCGTGATAGGCTGGCCGCCAAGAGGATAGGAGGCCTGTGCATGCTGCGGCAGCTGGACACCAACCTGTGGGTGCTCGACAAGCCGTTCCAGATTCCGGGGGCAGAGCTGGGCGTGCGAATGACCGTCGTTCGCTTGAAAAATGGCGACCTCTGGGTGCATTCGCCGGTGCGTACCAACCCGGAAGAGCGCAGCGCCCTCGATCAGCTGGGACGCGTCGCGCACATCGTCGCGCCCAGCAAAGTGCATCACCTGTTCGCGGCCGAGCTGAAGTCCTGCTATCCCGAAGCGCGTCTGTACGTCGCCCCCGGCCTGGCGCAGAAGAACCGCGCCCTGGTCAATAGCGAGCCGCTGACCGACCGGCCGCCGACTGCCTGGGGCGGCGAGCTGGATCAGGTGCTGCTTGGCGGCGCGCCCTCGGTAAACGAGACCGTGTTTCTGTATCAGCGCACGCTGATCGTCACCGATCTGGTCTTCAACTACGTCGAAGCAGAAGGCTTCGGCACGCGTCTGTTCCTGCGCTTGGATGGCGCGCTGGGGGGCCTGCGCGTGTCGCGCATCATGCGCTTGGTGATCCGGGACCGAGCGGCCGCGCGCGAATCGATCGAGCGCATCCTGCGCTGGGACTTCGATCGCATCATCGTGACCCACGGCGAGGTCCTGCAGGCCGGAGGCCACGCCGCGCTGACCCAGGCGTGCCAGTTTCTGTTGGGATCGTAACGACCCATGCGGGACGGCCGGTAGCACATGACTGGACTGCCCTCGCCCCACCTGCGGGCCAAGAGCCCGTTTCCCGCGCTGTGGACTGGCTTTCTGCTGATGGCCCTATTGACCGTCGTGGCCTTGGGCCTTTCGATCGGTCAGTGGTCGCGGCCGATTGCCGGCATGGTGGTCGACCCGTTTGGCTGGGTGGATAACTTTGGCTGGCCCAGCTGGAGCGGCTATCGACAAGGCCTGGCCTATCCCGATCGCGTAAACGCCGTTGGTGAGCACCGCCTGGACCTGCAAGCGCCAGCCGATGACTTGGATCGACACGCCGCGCAGGCCCTGCAGCCTGCGTCTGATGCGGCGCTGGGATCGCCCGCGACGCGCCCCTTGCGCCTTCTGATCGAACAGACCAACGGCTTCCGCATGGTGCCCGTGCAGGCCGAGCGCATCGGCGTCCCGGCCTGGCTGGTGCTGTGCGGGGGCTATCTGCTTTTGGCCTGGGTCTGGCTGGGCGCCGCCGGCATCCTGTACACCGCGCGTCCGCAGAGCCGCGCCGTCGGATCGTTTGTGCGCTGGGTGCTGGTGGCCGCCGTGCTTCTGATCACGCTGTTCGACTTCCACACGACGCGCCGCTTGGTGCCGATCACGCTGGTCGCCTATGCCAGTCTGCCGGCCGCGCTGATCGAAATCGGCCTGTGCTTTCCCGAACGCATCCCGCTTTTGGCCGTGCGACCGCATCTGTTGTGGCTGCTGCGCCTGTGCGATGCGGTGCTGGCCGGCCTTCTGCTGTACGGCTACTACCGTCACAAAAGCTTCCGCAGCATCGCCGATCTGGCGATGGGCCTGTCCATCGTCGGGCTGACCATCCTTTTGGCCCTGCGCTGCGTGCAGGCCGAGGGGCGACGTCGCGTGCAGCTTTTGGTCGCTCTGCTCTTGCTGCTGCCGATTTACCTTCTGGTCGGCGGCATGCTGCTGTGGTCGCCCGAGCACGCCGCGCCCTATCTGTACGTCGTGGTGATTCCGACGACGGTGCTGGGTGCATTGGGCATGGCCTATGCCCTTTTGCGCTTCGATCTGTGGGACAGCCGGACGCTGTTGCGCAAGCCCGGGCTGCGCCCGCTCTTAAACGCCGTCCTGGCCTTTGTCGTCAGCCTGCTTGCCGCCGTCGGCTTCGTCGGTACGCGCGGGCTGCCCGATGCCGTGGCCGTGCTGTATCTGGTCGTCATGGTCGGTGGCACCGCGGTCTTTTTGCGCCGCGCCAGCGAGTGGATCGACGCCAAGCTGTTCCC
>JAYRFD010000234.1:0-8724 GCA_041908565.1 Polyangia bacterium
ATTGCACAGGATGAAAGGTCTTTCGGATGTCTCCTGCGTCCCCCGTGCCCCCGTCTTCCGGAGCCGATGCGGCACCGCTTTCCCCCATCTATGCCGAGCTGATCGCGCAGTTTTCTGCCGAGCTAGCCAACGCACCGAACGAGCCCGCGCTGCGCACGGTCTATGCCCGCTTCTTGGGCAAAGACGGTGACATTCGCAAGCGCCTGGCCGACGCGCTGCGGGCTGCACCCGGACCAGAAAAGCGCGCGGTGGGTCAGGCCGGCAACACGGCGCTATCGCGCGGAGAAGAGCTATTTGCCGCCCGCATGAAGGCCCTGCACGACGCCGCCCGCGACGCCGACCTGGCGCGCAGCGTCGACGTAACCTTGCCTGGTCGCCGCACTCGCCTGGGTGGTCTGCACCTTCTGACGCAAGTGCGGCGCGAGCTAGAAGGCATCTTCGCCGAGATCGGCTTTGTCGTCGCCAGCGGCCCGCAAGTCGAGAGCGAGTTTTACAACTTCGAAGCGCTGGCCATGCCCGACGATCACCCCGCGCGCGACATGCAGGACACGTTCTATCTGCAGGCCGCTGCGCCCGCAGGACCGACGGGTGGGCGCCTGCTTTTGCGCACGCATACATCGCCGGTGCAGATCCGGACCATGCTGTCGCAGGCGCCACCGGTGCGCATCATCGCGCCCGGCAAGGTGTATCGCAAAGACGACGACCCCACGCACTCGCCGATGTTCAACCAGATCGAGGGTCTGGTGGTCGATGAAGGCGTCAGCTTCGCCGACCTGAAGGGCACGCTGCTGTACTTCGCGCGCCGCTTCTTCGGTCCCAGCGTCGACATTCGCCTGCGTCCTTCGTTCTTTCCATTTACCGAGCCCAGCGCCGAAGTCGATGTCACCTGCGTGTTCTGCAGCCAAAAAGGCTGCCGTCTGTGCAAAGGCACCGGCTACATCGAAATCCTGGGCTGCGGCATGGTCGACCCCGCCGTCTTTGCCCACGTCGATCGAGAGCGCGAGCGCAACGGTCTGCCGCGCAGCTACGACCCCGAAAAAGTGTCCGGCTTCGCCTTCGGCATGGGCATCGATCGCATGGCCATGCTGCGCTATGGCGTCAACGATCTGCGCTTGCTGTTCGCCGGCGATGCGCGCTTCACCCAGATGTTTCGCTGATGCCCCTGCGACCCACAGGCTGGGCTGGCGCTCGTCGCCCCTGCGTTTCATCGAAGGGCGGGCGGCGGGCGGGCACTGAACTGGAGCTGTCATGAAGATCTCTTGGAACTGGCTGCGCGATCTGGTGCAGCTTCCTGCGGGTGTCTTGCCCGCAGATCCGCTGGCCGCGGCGCGCGAAGTCGAACGCCGCCTGACTCGGCGCGGTGTGGCCGTCGATGGGCTGACCCCCGTTGGCATCGGTCTGTCCGGCGCCATCGTGGCCGAGGTGCGCGGCAAGCGACCGCACCCCAAAGCCGACAAGCTGACCTTGGTCGATGTCTTCGATGGCCAGGCGTTGACCCAGGTGGTCTGCGGCGCCCCCAACGTCCCGACCCCGGGCGAGCCAGGCAGCGCGCCCCGCGTCGTGTGGGCCAAGCCGGGCGCCACGCTGCCAAACGGCCTGACGCTGAGCGTGCGCGAAGTGCGCGGCATTCCATCGCCCGGCATGCTGTGCGCCGAAGACGAGCTAGGTCTGTCGAGCGATCACGGCGGCATCCTGATCCTGTCGCCCGACGACGGTCTTTCGATCGGCAGCGACTTTGCCAGCGGCGCCGGGCTGCCCGATGTGATCTTCGACTTGGACATCACGCCCAATCGCCCCGATCTGCTGGGGCACCTGGGCGTCGCGCGCGAGGTGGTCGCCGCCTTCGCCAAAGAGGGCGCTCGGCTGGTCCTGCCGCAGCCCGACTTCAGCACGCGCACCGCCGCACAGTCCGCCGACAGCGTCGCGCGCATCGAGATCCACGATGCCGCCGCCTGTCCGCGCTACGTCGGCCATGTGCTGCGCGGGCTGCGTGTCGCGCCAAGCCCCATCAAAGATCGACTGCTGCTGACGCGCTTGGGATCGCGACCCATCAACAACCTGGTCGACGCCACCAACCTGGCCATGTTCTTCGTCGGTCAGCCGCTGCACGCCTTCGATCTGCGCGTGCTGTCCGGTCAACAGATCGTCGTGCGCAAAGCCCAGCCCGGCGAGTCCATGACGACGCTGGATGACATCCAGCGCGCCTTGGCGCCCGACGATCTGTTGATCGCGGACGGCGAGCGCCCGGTCGCCATCGCCGGTGTGATGGGCGGCAAAGACAGCGAAGTGCGATCGTCGACCACCGATGTCTTGCTGGAAGCCGCATTCTTCGATCCGGTATCGGTGCGTCGCACTGCTCGGCGTTGCAAGCTGCACACCGAGGCCTCGCATCGCTTCGAGCGCGGCGTCGATCCCAACGATGGGCTGCTTTTGGCCGCGCGCTACTGCTGCGATCTGATGCTGCGCTTCGCCGGAGGCCAGCTTCTGTCGGGCGTCATCGATGTCTATCCACAGCCCATCGCCAAGCGGTCCTTGACGCTGCGCTATGGCCGCACCAACCAGATGCTGGGCAAGCAGCCGCCGGTCTCTGCCGACGAACAGCAAGTCGCGCTGACCGCGCTGGGCTTGACGGTCGAAAAGACGGCCCTCGAGTATGCGGTCTTTAAGGTTCCGACCTGTCGTCCCGATCTGACGCGCGAGATCGATCTGATTGAAGAAGTCGGCCGCAGCGTGGGCTATGACGACATCGCGCCGCGCGTGCCGCAGCTGCACATGGCTGGGCCGACGCGCACCGGCTGTGAAGCGGCCAGCACGACGCTGCAGCGCAATGCCGAGCGCGCCCGCGATCTGTGCGTGGCGCTGGGCTTTGACGAAGTGCAGCTGTTTTCCATGACCAGCCCAGACAAGCTGCGCGCGGTCAGCCAGACTCCTGATGGCGACGCTCTGCCGCCGCCGCTGGTCTTGGAAAACCCGCTGCGCGAAGACCTGTCAGTGCTGCGCACGCTGCTTCTGCCGGGCCTTTTGGATGCGCTGCGCAAGAACCAACACCACGGCCAGACCGATGTTCGTCTGTGCGAGATCGGCGAGGTCTTCTTGGTGTCGGCGGGCGCGACCCACGTGAACCCCACGTGCATTCAGACGACGCGATTGGCTGGCGTGCTGTGCGGTCATCGTTCGTACTTCCTGAAGCCGACGGCGACCGATGCGCTGGACTTCGCGGATGTGCGCGGCCTGATCGAAGAGCTGCTCGATGGTCTGGGCTATGTCGTCGGTCTGGGTGGAACCGCTGTGGCAAGCGATGCGGCGGCCGGCCCCGATGCCGATCGCCACGTCACGATCGCTGCGGCGAATTCCAGCACGCATCCCTGGCTGCATCCCGGCCTGGGGGCTGTGGTTCGTGGTGCGTCGTCGCCGACGGAACCTGGGCCTGTCCTGGGATACTTCGGCGAAGTGCATCCAGCCCTGCGCGAGCGCTTGGATCTGCACACTCCCGTCTTTGCGTTTGAGCTGGATGTCCCCGGCTTTGCGCGTGCGGCGCGCAGCTATCGCGAGTCGCCACGCTTCCCTGGAACGTCGCGCGATCTGTCATTTTTGATCGCGGCGGACCTGTCTGCCGACCAGATCCGCGGCGCGCTTTTGGCTGCGCGTGAGCCGCTTTTGGTCGACGTGCGCATCCTGGAAGACTATCGCCACCCAAGCCACATCCCGACGGGGCAGAAGGGACTGTTGCTGAGCCTAAGCTACCGCGCCGCCGATCGTACGCTGACCGATGAAGAAGCGCAGAAGGCGCACGATCGCGTGGTGGCCCACTTGCAGTCCACGTTCCCCATCAAGCTGCGTTAGCCTACGTTTACCCAAAGGAGGACCCCGATGACGCGACGAATTCTCTCTGGCCTTGCCCCCGTGCTGCTTGCCCTGCCCTTGAGCCTGCTTTCGGCCTGCGGTGCGCCGGGCGGACTGGATCTGTGCTACCTCGGCTGCGACTACACCAAGAAGTGCGTGGACAGCACCGACGCCGCCTACACGAACTGTCGCAACGACTGCAACTCGAGCAAGGGCGCCTATTCCGATGACGACAACCGGCTTGCCTCGAAGTGCCAGAACCCAGGCGATGTTCGGTCTCGTCAGGTCGCTTGCTACAACAAGGCCTGCTCCGAGGTCTTGAAGGTCGTTGCCTGCCTGGCAACCACCGAGACCGATTACTGCATCAAGAAGTAGGCCCGCCTGGCTGCACTGCGACCGTCGTTCCTCGCTGACTCGCCGGTTGTCCTGCCTGTTGTCTTGCCTATTCCCCCGCCGCTTACTTCTTCGATAGCTGTCGAATCGCCGTGGCCCAGTCTTCCAAGTGGTACACGCGCACGATCTTGTCGCCTTGCAGCTCGTGGATGTCGATGGTGTCGATGCGGAACGACTTGCTGCCGTCCGTCTCAAGCCCCATGAATGATCCGCGCGGCGATCCGCTGGCGATGCTGCGCACGACGACCTTGTTGCCGCAGGTCAGCACGTCCTGCGGCGTCCACGTCAGATCCGGGATCAGCTTCCAGAAGAACTCAAGCTGCTTGATCAGCGTGGCCTTGTTCTTGACCTCTTGGCTGTTGATTGACTGAAAGTCATCGGCCAACAGATCCTGCAGCACGGCGGTGCTGGTGGTCTGCGCGTTGACGGTAAGGGCCTGGGTGTAAAAGGGCAGAACGCGTGCGGCAAGGGCGTCGTGGTGCATGGGACTCTCCTTTGTGGGGTGGCGTGGCCACCGAGGTACTCATCACGCTACTGCCAGCACAGCTGCCGGATAATCCTGGATCTTGTGGATTCATTGTTCGGTCAAGACGGACAAAAGCCGGCCCGGACATTCGCTTTGCACCTGCACCGTTTGTTCGGTACGGTCGAACGATGCTGAGCGTTTCCGAGGGACCTCTGCTGTCTGCGTTCGCGACCGTTGTGCGCGTGGGGTCGTTTTCCGCGGCGGCCAAGCAGCTGAAGCTGTCAAAGAGCGTGCTGAGCGATCGCGTGCAGAAGCTGGAAGCGCTGTGCGGCACGCGGCTTCTGGAACGCACGACGCGGCGCATGCGCCTGACCGATGCCGGGCAAGAAGTGCTGACGGCCGCGACGCGGATCGAAGATGCGCTGGCCCAGCTTGCCAGCAGCTTGGATGCCCGACGGGTCGAGCCGAGCGGTGTCCTGCGCGTGTCGACCACCGTCGATCTGGGGGCTCTGCTGGTGGGACCGGCCGTGGCGCGCTTTGTCGCGCAGCATCCCAAGGTGCGGGTCGAGATCGTGTCGTCCGATGCGCCTTTGGACATGCTGGCCGAGCGCATCGATGTCGCCGTGCGCTTGGGATCGCCGAAGGCGTCGTCGTTTGTCGTGCGCAAGCTGGCCGTCTTCTGCGAGCCGATCGTGGCGGCTCCCGATCTGGCGGACACGCTGGGCCGCGTCTCGCGTCCACGTCACTTGGCGGCGGCGCCGTGGGTGCGGCACTCGCTGTTGGCCGGTCGCAGCCTGCGCTTCTGTGGACCCGGCAGCGCGCGCGAAGAGATCTCGCCGCGCATCGTCGCCGAAGCCAACAGCGGCGCGACGCTTCTGAGCCTGCTTCTGTCCGGCGCCGGCGTCGGCGTCTTGCCGGAACACGCCCTGCGCGAACACCTGCAGAGCGGTCGCTTGGTGCGCCTGTGCCCAGGCTGGATCTGGAAGAAGGTCGCGCTGTATGCGCTGATGCCGTCGGGAAGCTCGGGCAGCTTGGCGGCCAAGGCCTTCGTGGCGACGCTGCGCGCGCAGGCCCAGCACGATGCGCTGCGCTGGTCATCGACCACGTCAGACTGAAGAACGACGACCGCCCAGCGAAGATCGACGACCGTCAAGCGAAGATCGATGAACGCCGACTGCCCACGGAAAATCGACGCAGCAACAGACGATGCTGCGCAGCGTGCGGATGGATTCTGGTGTTCGGGATCAGTCGCGGTGGTATGGCTCGCCGGCCAGGATCGAGCTTGCGCGGTAGATCTGTTCCAGCACCAGCACGCGGGCCAAGCGATGGGGCAGGGTCAGGCGCGACAGCGACAGCAGGAAATCGGCGCGAGCCCGCAGCGCATCGCTGTGTCCGTCGGGTCCGCCGATGCACAGGGTCAGCCCGGCGCCGCCGCCTTGGCGCACGCGTTCCAGCTTGCCCGCTAGCTCGCGCGAGGTCGGCTGCTGGCCGCGTTCATCCAGCACCCAGACAAGCTGTCGCGCCGGCAAGCGAGCCAGCACATCGGCGTCGCGCTTCACTTCGATGACCTCGATCGTGAAGCGACCGCGCAGGCGGGCCATGTATTCGTCGCAGCCGGCCGCCACCCAGGGATCGCGCAGCTTGCCGACGGCCAAAAGGGTCAGGCGCACAGCGGGCTCACGAACGCACGGCCAGCGGATAACCCAGCGTCGCCTTCAGCCAGTCGCCGTTTTCCTTTACGGCCGAAAGCAGTGTCGCGTTCAGCGCTTGACGACGCTCGAACAGGCGATAGCCATCGGTCGGTCGCAGGTAACCGCGAGCCTTGGGATGCTTTTCGAACAGCGCCTCTTCACCCATGCGTTCGGCCCAGCGGGCATATTGGGCGCGCTTGTCCAAAAGCGCCTTGATCAAAAAGGGCATGACCAGCGAGTAGTCGCCCTGCATGCTCTCGGTGGTCTGCTGGTACAGGTCCTTGTCGACCTTGCCCCAGGTCACCGCTTCGGCCGGCGGACACGACGACAGCGATCCATCGGTGATCGGCGCGCTGGTGATCTGTACGTCGAAGGCATAGCCGCGCACGTCGGGCAGGCCCAGGATCTGCGACAGCGCGGGTTCCGGCTGCAGGTTGTAGTTTTTGGGCACGCCGCCGCCCAAGATCAGCGTCGCGATGGCGTGGCTGGGATGTTCGAACAGGCCCCAGTGGTGATAGGCGCAGGACTCAAAGACCTCGGCCGCGATGTCCAGTTCAAAGCTGGGACCGTCGCTGGGCAAAAGCCCTGCTTGTCGCATCGCCCACAGCTTCATGGCGTTTAGGAACACGCTGCCATCGCCGGGAGCGCCAACCAAGATGGGGATCGCCAAGCGCTCGCACGTCGAAAGCAGGCCGGGCGTGACGCCGTTTTTCGTCTCTTGCGCGCTGTAGCAGCGACCCAAAAGGTGACGAAGCTCGGTGCCGGTCATGCGCTTCTGAAATTCGGGGCGCAAAAGGCAGGCGGTCAGGAAGCGATCCTGATCCATCAGCACCTGTTCATCGAAGCCCATGTCGGTGACGCGGATGGTGCCCGACTCGCGGAGGGCGCCGTCGTCGCCGAAGATCGGCACTTCGTAGATCGGCTCGCCGCCGTGTTCATCCAGCGCGCGGTGGCCATCGTGATAACAGACCGCGTCGGTGGTCGACAGGTAGGCGACCCAGCCGGTTTCCAAAAGCGGGATCAGCCAGGTGTGGTGCTGGCCCGAAACGGTCACCGGCCCCGCGATGGCCAGCGTCAGCGGACAGCCGGCCCCGATGGCCTGATCCAAGATCGTGTAGATGCGTCGCAGGTAGGCGCCGCCGAAGGCCGGCAGGCAGTGCAGAAACAGGTCTTCCATCGTCTCGCAGGCGTCGACCCGCTTGACCCGCACGGTGCGTCGCGCGGGTGTCGCCGCGACCCCATCGGGCAGCGTATTTTCCACCGCCGATCCGCCTGTTACCGTCGCTGCTTGAGGACTTCGTTCACCGCTTTGACAAGGAAATCGTGTCGCCATGGCGGCGCACTATATCCAGATCGAACGCGGATCCAACCGCTGCTGCACGGTGGGATCTGGGAACGGTTCGCTTAGTGGGGGGCGGACAGGATGCGCTCGAGGTCGGCTTTGACTGCGGCGGGCTCGCGGGTTTCCAGGTGGACATCCCACAGCTTGATGGCGCCGGTCTGCGTGCCACTGGCCAGGAAGTTGCCGTCGGGGGAAAAGGCAATCGCGGTCATGATCTCGGTGCGTTCGCTGCCGCTGCCGTCCAGGCTTAGCAAGGACTGGCCGGTCGCGGCGTCGTAGATGCGAAGCTCGTCTCCGGCGCTGGCGATGCGCGTGGCGTCGGGGGAAAAGGCCATGGCGGTGTGGCTTTTCTGCGTGGCTTTGGCCAGCGCGGCCAGAAGCTGACCGCTGGCGCTGTTCCACAGCCAGGCGCGATCGCCGCTGTCGACCGTCAGGGCCTGGCTGCCGTCGGGGGAAAACAGCACGGTGCGCACGCTGCCAACCTGACCGCCAAAGACGTGCAGGGGGCTGGCCTGCACGGCGTCGAACAGGCGCGCGCTGCGATCGGCGCCACCGCTTAACAGACGTCGCCCATCCGGCGAAAACGTGACGGCGCGGATGCTGTCGCGATGGCCTTCGATCTGACGCAGAGGCTGTCCGGTCTTGCCGTCCCAGATGCGCAGGCTGTGGTCATCGCTGCCGGTGACCAAAAGCGATCCGTCGGCGCTAAAGGCGGCTGCCGACAGCGCGGCGGTGTGACCGCGCAGGGTTGCAAGCGGCTTGGGCGGGTCTTGACCTTCGGTGCTGGCGGGGGCGGCGTTCAGGTCGAACAGCAGGCCCACGGGCTCTGCTTCGCCCATGCCGGATGTCGCGGCGGTGGGCGTTGTCAGGACGCGATCTCCGTCGGGGGAAACGGCTAGTACGCGGCCCAGATCCAGCTGTTCGCCGAAGCTGTGCGTGGGCTGCGCGCTGCTGGTGTCCCAGACCTTGACGATGCACGGCGTGCGACC
>JAYRFD010000235.1:0-4167 GCA_041908565.1 Polyangia bacterium
ATGGGCCACTGGCGGTGCCGCGGGCGCTGGACAGTGTGCCGGCTAGCTCGGCCTATGCTGCGGGGTCGACTCGACTGGGCGGTTACCCCGTCGGTGGACTGGATCGTGTTCTGCAGCGCGAGCTGACCCACGTCTTTCGCGACCGCCGCGGCGATCTGTGGTTTGCATTCGCAGGCAGCGGTGTGGCGCGCCTGGATGCGCAAGGATCATGGACCGCGATCACACCCGATGGAGCCGCGCCGATTGGTGCCAATGTCCTCGATGTCTTCGAAGATCGCGACGGGCGCCTGTGGTTCGCCAGCGAAGACCACGGCATCAGCGTGTACGACCCCAGCAGCAACCGCTGGCAGCAGCTGACCACGCGCGACGGTCTGCTGGACAACAAGGTCTACCAAGTACGCGAGACCAGCGACGGCTTCTTGTGGGTCGCAACGGCAGGCGGTCTGAATCGCATCAGCACCGATCTGCGCGAGTTTGTGCCCTACCCCCTGGATGCGCTGCGGCTGTTCGTCGGTCCGCTGCGCTTGGCCATCCACAGCAAGACACAGCCCTGTGTGCTGGACGGAAACAGCCGCTTGATGGTGCAGTGGATCGCCAACAGCTGGCAGCCCCTGTCACTGCCCATTCCCGGCGGCCAGAACGAAGAGATCACGGCGATCGAAAGCGATGACCTGGGCGCGCTGTGGCTGGGAACGCGGCATAGCGGCGTCTTTCGCTTCGACGAGGCCGGCAACTGGACGCGCATCGAGCTAGGTGCCGATCGCAGTGGCGAGCCAAGTTCCCCGAAACAAGACCGCGATGCCAGAAAACTGATGGGCATCGGCGAGATCGCCAAGATGAACGGGCTGTACCAGGCGACCAGTGCCAGTCCCGACGGACAGTCCGAGCCCGTCGTCAACATCCTGCGCGACGAGACCGGTCGGATCTGGGTATTCACCGATGACAACGACAAGCCGGGCGGCTTCCGCATCTATCAGCACGATGGAGCCGACCACCTGGATCTGCACACCGGCCTGGGCCCGGTCTATCGCGGCGAGCAGGCCTTCCGCCCCATGGGGATCGACGCAGGTGGCGTGTTGTGGGGTGCCGCTTCGACCCTGTCCTCGGGACGGTCGATCAAAAGCGAGCGCCGCATCGTGCGGGCCGTGCTGCCCGGTCCAGGCTCGAGCGCAGAAATCGCGCGAGAAGTGGGCGCCTTCACCCAGATCCCCGGCATCCCCAGCAAGCAGATCCTGGTCACGCCCGACGCCTTGATGCAGGTACGCGGCACGCGCCAGCTTGTGAAGTACGTCTTGGACGATGGCGAACACCCCAAGGGTGAACCGCTGGTGCAAGAGGTGCCCTATGGCAGCACGATCACCGACCTGGCACGCGGCCCCGAAGGGCGGGTCTGGGTGGCCACCGACACCGGCGGTCTGATCCTGCGTCGCTTTGAACGCGACAAGCCGACGCAGGACCTGCAGCTTGCCGAAGCGCTGCCGTCGATGAGCGTGACCTCGCTGGCCTTGGCGCGGGTCGCCGATCCGCGTCAGTCGGAAGGCTGCACGCTGTGGGTGGCGACAACCGGCGGCGTTGCGTATGTGTCGGTCTGCGCCCTTTCGGGTTCGCTGCTGAACAAAGAGTCGTGGCGCGTTCGCACCTTCGATGGCCGAGGCTGCTCACTGCCGCCCGGGCCCGTCGATCACCTGGCCGTCGACCGCGACACCAGTCGAGAGCCAGGGCGCGTGGTGCTGGCCTACAACGCGCTGGATGCCAGCCGTTTTGCCAGCGAAGACAAAGCCAAGCTGCGCCGCCGCACGCGCTTTTTCTATATCGACTACGACGCCGAAAAAGACAGCGCGACCTGCCGTCCGCTGCCCGAAGATGGCGAACGAGCGCTGGCCGCTGGATCGACTGCACCGACGGAAGAAGGTCAACGAAAAAGCGCGGCAGAGCTGCGCCGTCGCACCGCCGTCGATCGCGCGCAAGTGCAGGCCATCGCGTACAGCAGCAAGCAGGATGTCGGCCTGTATGCCGCCACTTCGGCCGGTCTTTTGTTCAGCTCGGACATCGAGCGCTGGCCAGTGCGCGTCGTTGCAGGCGAAGGGCGCCTGCCGCCGATGCCAGTGTCGGCGCTGGCCATCTCTCCCGATCGATTCAGCACGGTCTGGTTGGCAACCACGCAGCAGGGCGACACGCCGCCGTATGTGCTGGGCTATCGCCCGAACTCGCAGTGGATTTATGTGCTGACGCAGGAACAGGGTGTGCCGCTGGGACCGACGATCGATGGCCTGGGTTTCACGCGAGACTCGCGCGATCCCTCGCAGGGCGTGTTGGTGGTTGCGGTGGGCAATCGCCTGGCCCGCGGCACGGCGTTCGTCGTCGATGATGGCGTGCGTTCCTGGCAGTACCGATTGCTGTGGCTGCTGTCGATCGTGCTGATTCCGGCGCTGCTATTGGGTCTGACCGTGGTGCTGCTGACCCTGCGCAACCCGCTGGTGGTGCGCCTGCGCGCCTCGCCACAGGCCTTGGTGAACGACCTGCCCTTGGCCGCAGTGCCGGTGGCGCTGCGCCGCTTGAGCATGGCCCGCTCGCTTGCCGAGGTCTTCACGCAGCTGGGTCTGCCGCGCGAACGCGAGCACACGATCTCGCTCTTGGCCCAAGCGGGAAGCGGCAGCCCCGTCGGACCCCAGCACCTGCGCGCGCTGGCAGGTCTTTTGGGCATGGAACAGGCTCGCCACGCCGAGGTGCGCAGCGTGGCCCCAGGTGTGCTGCTTTTGGTCGCCCGCCTGCGCCACCCCGAAAAGCTGGCAGGTCACCCGACGGCGCTGGTGGCGATTTCGGCCCAGGCCTGGCAAGCCAGCGAAGGACGCGCGCTGCTTGAACCGCTGCGCGCTGCACTGACCCAGATCGGCCATCCAGAACCGCACCCTTTCCTGCTGTTGTCGCAGCGAACGGCCGCAAACCCCGTCGGTGGCAGCGTGCCCTTCGATCTGCCGCTGCACCTGCACTTGGGCGAAGCCGAGCTGCGCGCTTTGCTGTTTGCCCCCGATCCA
The DNA here is from genome assembly GCA_041908565.1 of Polyangia bacterium. Lineage (GTDB taxonomy): Bacteria > Myxococcota_A > Polyangia > Palsa-1104 > JAEUJZ01 > JAEUJZ01. The sequence continues at coordinate 3,036 of JAYRFD010000235.1, forward strand.
TCGCGTCGCCTGGCTGGGCTTCTGCACGCGCGACGGCTGCTGGCCAGCTCGCCGTACAGTCATGAAGGCGACGTCAAGTCGGCCACGATGTTCGTCGGGCGCGATGCGCTGCTGCGTGACCTGGCAACCGCTGCATCGCCGCAGGCGATCTTGGTGGGTCCCCGTCGGGTCGGCAAGACCTCGCTGCTGAAGCGCTTGGCGCAGACGCTGCGACTGAACCGGCCCGAGCTGGATGTGCACTTCTTGGATCTGCTGGGGATCCGCAGCTATGAAGACGCCGCGGCCGCGCTGCAGGCGACGTTGGAATCCGCCCGCTTCGATGTATCCGCCACGTCGTCGTCCGGAAGCTTCGCCGCGCTGGCGCAGCGACTGGCCGAACAGCTGGGCACCAGCCCCGACACGCCCGAGGCGATGTTCATTCAGCTGGTGCGAGCACGACATCAGCACACCGGTCGCCGCGTGGTCTTGCTGATCGACGAAGGCGATGCGCTGGTGAAGTCCGATGCGGAACGCGACTATCCCTTGCTGAGTGCGCTGCGCGCGCTGCAAGCCCAGGATCAGTGCGCGATCGTGCTGGCGGGCTACCTGTACTTGTATCGACAGGCGCTGTCGCAAGGCTCGCCGCTTTACAACTTCGCGCGCGTGCTGCTGCTGGGCCCCCTGGAACACAGCGAAGCGGTAGAGCTATCGACCAAGCCGATGGCGCTGCTGTCGGTGCGCTACGAAAACCCAGAGCTGCCGCAGCGTATTGCCCGCGACACGGGCGGCTATCCAAGCTTTGTCCAGCTGCTGTGCGATCAGATGCTAAGCGAGCTGAAGGACGACGATCTGGTGCTGACCGAAGCGCACTTGCGAGCCGCCGAAGACAGCCAGCGCGTCTATGACCAGCTGGTCACCATGCTGAAGATGAACACGCGGCGCCTGACGCAGATCTTGGTCTACGCGCTGCTTGCACAGGATCATTTTTCGGCGATGGAAGCACATCAAGTGCTGCAGCGCGCGCTGGATCGAACGGTGCCGTTTTCGATCGTTGAACAGGCCTTGACCGAGCTGCGCGTGTTCAGTCTGCTGACCGCGACGACGACGGCAAATGCCGCTGGATCACCGACGACGACCTATGGTTGGGGGATTC
>JAYRFD010000236.1:0-4236 GCA_041908565.1 Polyangia bacterium
CTGGCTTGGGCTGCGCTTGCTGCGTAGCGCCGTCCCGGGCCGCGCGCGCCTGGTCGCCGCCTTCGTGGTTTGGCTGGCGCCGCTGGCCGCCGTCGGCGCCACTTGGATCCTGGTGTTCTACGTCTGGTAAGCGGAGCAGGCATCATCCACTGAACCCCTGCCTCTCCCAATCAGCCAGCCACCCAGGCTCGCCGTTCTTCATCGTCCGCGGGTTCGATGCGCGGGACCTCTTGGCAGCCTCGCGAGCAGTCTTTACTCTGCAGGTATGCGGTCTTCTTTTGGTGGTTCGGGCGGCGGTTCGGGCGGTGGTTCGGGCGGTGGTTTCGGCGGTCGTCCCGGCGGTCGCTCGGGCGGCGGTCGACGAGGGGAACACGTGGTCGAGGTTCGCCTGGGCTCGCAGTTTTCGCCGGGCGTGCGCGCGGTGCTGATCCTGTTTGCCGTGACCTACGTCGCGGGGCTGGTGCCGCAGATCGGTGCGCTGGTCACCCGGCACCTGATCCTGTGGCCCATGGCCGCCATCGGGCGCGAGCCGTATCAGCTGATCACGGCGCCGCTTATCATGACCAGCCTGATCTCGCTTCTGTTCGTCGGGCTTCTGCTGTGGCAGATCGGCAGCGCCATCGAAGATCGAGTCGGCACGCGCAAGTTCCTGTACTGGCTGGGCAGCGCCAGCTTCGTGTCGACCTTGACGTCGGCCCTGCTGGGGCGTCTGTGGCCGGCCCAGGGTGTGCTGCCGCTGCCCATCGATGGCCATCCGCTGTTCCCGGTGGTGCTGCTGACCTTCGCGCACTACTACGGCACGACGCAGGCCCGCATGTGGGGCATCGGCGAGCCAGTATCGGGCCGCGGCCTGGCGTACTTCTTCGTCGCCATCGGCCTAGTCGCTGACCTTTTGTCCGGGCGCTATCTGTCGCTGTTCGGTCAGCTGGCGACGGTCGGCTGGACCTTTGTGCTTTTGCGCGAGCCCTGGGCGGGCTGGCGGCGCCCCAAGGCAGCCAAGCGCAAGCTGGGCGTCGTCGACGGCGGACAGCCCTGGCGCGCATCCAAAGACGAAGTGCGCTGGCTGAACTAAAGGCGGCGCCCCCCCAGGCAGGCTGCTGCTGGATGCAGGCGGCGAGTGGGGTCTTGGCTCCCAAGCGGGGACCTCGCCGGGGATCGGTCTGCGTCGCGGTCGGGCCCCCAGCCGACTGGCATGGGGTCTGCACTGCCTGCCCGACATGAAGAACGTGACTGCACAATGGGTCGGGACGCTGTCCTTGCTGCTGGGTCTGGGTCTTGTCGGCTGCGGAGGCCCAGCGCTGGTCGATGACGAACCTGTCGACGAGGGGGAGTACGACATCACGGCGGCCTGCCCGCACAAGGCGCTGCTTAAGTCGGGACTGCATCCCGATGCGTCGGATCGGCTGCGCTGCATTGGTATCTCGGCGTCTGAGATCTCGCAGACCATCGGCAATGCGCCTGCCTCGGCGGGCTATCACGCCAAGGACGGCACGGCCAACGGCTTGCCCTACACGGCAGCCATCGACATCCGCACGGTGGGCCGCAGCGAAAGCCAGATCCGCGCGCTGCTGACCGACCTGGGCCAGCAGGGCTTCGCCGCCTGGTATCGCAAGCCGGTCTCCGACGGCTTGACCAGCAGCTAGGCGCCGCACATCCACGCTGTCTACGCCGTCTGCTCAATGAAGACCCAGCTAGACGGGCAGGTGAAGGACTACCACGTTGGGCTTAACGGCCTTTCCAGCCACACCCGGTACACCTTCTGGGTCGCCCCCAACGCGATTCGCGAGTTGGTGTACAAGCTGTGGAACAAATACAATTAAGCCCGCGACGGCAATACCGACATAGACATTAAATGCAAATCCTGCAGCGGCGCGCGGGACGCTTATTTTCGTAAGAAGCGCAGGTGCGGAAAGTCACTTTGCAAGGCGGGCTGCGGCGAGGCATGGGCAAGCTGGGGGCTCAGCAAGATGACCTGCCGCGGGCGATACAGAAGCTGCAGCGGTGCCTCGCTTTGCCACAGTGCGGCCAGGCGATTGAGGACCCGCGGGTCGGGCTTTTCGGGGCTGCTGCGCACGCTGGATAGCAGGCTGGATAGCTCGCCCAAGGCCGGGTGGCCCATCGGCAGCGCATAGGCAAGCAGCGGGTCGATGTCCAAGGCCGTGCGCTCGCCCGTCCACGACCAGGCCAGAAGGACTAGCTCAAAGGCGCCGCGTCGCAGGCGCAGCAGGAAGTCGGGCATGGCGGCGGTCTCGATGTCAATCTTCAGGCCCACCTTGGCGACGGCATCAGACAGGCGACGGGCGATCTCGGCAAGCTCGCTGGACCCGGTCGGCAACAGCAGGCGCAGACGGACCGGACGACCTTGGTGCAAGCGCACGCGAGCGGTCGTCGGCACGGGCGCCCCCGGGGGCAACGGGGCCGGCAGCGGGGCGGGCAGCAGGCCGGCGGCATCCAGCAGGGCCTCGGGCGAGCCCAAGCTGACGGCCTGACCGACGGTCGACAGGAAGCGGCCAATGCCAAGTGAACCGACGGCGCCGCCGCCCTCTTTTTCGGCTTCGCGCGCGGGGGCTCCGTCGCTGAAGGCTTCGACCAAGGGCAGGCGCTGCGGCACCCCCAGGCCCTTGCGCACCTCACGCAGCCAGCGCTCGCGTTCGCGATCGACGATCTGGGCGATGGCGCGACGCAGCGGCGGCATGCTCAGAAGCGGTGTGCGGGCATTGGGCAGCAAGGCCACCACCTGATTGGCGTCCAGATCCAGGCGGTGAAAGCGACCGCGCTGCACGGCCGGCTCGACCTGATCTTGCAGGTAGCGCGGCGGCACCCGACCCAGCACATCGACATCGCCCTGACGCAAAAGCGACAGGCCGGTTGCCCCGTCAGAGGCGACGCGGAAGCGTAGCTCTTCATACGCCGGCTGAGCCCCCCAGTAGCCGGTGTGGCGACGCAGGATGATCTGGCTGCCGCGACGCCAATCGGCCAAGCGGAACGGCCCTGTGCAGACGGGGCGGCGGTTGAACGGCTGGTGAATCAAGCGACCGCCCGGAAAGTGCGCGGCGGGCAGGATGTCGATCTCGGCCAGGGCAGCCAGCAAGCGACGCGGCCCAGCCAACCCTCCGCCGGCAAAGGCCGGACTGTGGCGCACATCGATCCGCAGGTGGGTTGGGCCTTCGACCGAGACGCGGACAATGTCGGCGACCAGGGCCTGCGTGCGTGGGGCCGGACCGGCAGCGGCCCGCAGCATCTCAAGGGTGGCGCGGACATCGTGGGCCGACAGAGGTCGACCGTCGTGGAAGCGGGCTTCGCGCAGCCAGAACTCGACGCCGTGCCCGTCGGCATCGACGCGAAAGCGCTCGGCCAGGACGCCTTCAAACTCGCGCGACAGCAGCTGATTGGCCGATGGACGGGCTTCGCTGACCGGCTCGCTGCCGGCAGGGCGGCGACGCAGAAGCGGCTCGCACAGCAGATCGTGTGCGATACGGTAGGCCCACAGGTCGGGGTCCAAGATGGGGTTTAGGTGGCTCGGCTCGGCATCGATGGCCACCCGCAGGGTCGCGTCCGGGGATGGCGCGGCGGAAAGCGGTGCGGCGGTGATGCAGACGGCCAGCCCCAGCAGCCCAGCCAGCGCGCAGGCTGCCTGGCGGATTCGGGTTTCCTTCGATAGATCTCGTTGCGTTGGGGGAGCGTGCCGTGATACCTGTTTCGAGAGGATTTTCGCAGATGAGCACATCGTCAGTCGCCGGGATCGAATGGGTAGTTCGCGAGGGGGGCCTACGCTACCGCAGATCGTCTCGGTCAAGGGGTCCGCTTTTGGGTCGCACGATCCGGAGCGTCGTAGGTCTGCTAGGCGTTCTGGGCCTGCTGGGCGGACTTTCCGTCGGAAGCTCGGGGTGCAACAACTCGGGTGGCTCGCTGCTGGACGACCCGGGGGCGACCGCGCTGCCTTCGCTGAAGGTCAACCTGCCGCCGCCGCCCTCGTTCGCCGAGCCGAACATCCCGCGCGAGTATCCCGACGGGACGGTATCGGTGTACGGCCTGCGAAAAGAGTTCCACCGCTACAGCGAGCAGAAGAACAAGTACCTGGGCCAGAAGGTGAAGGTGAAGGCCCACCTGCTTGAGATCTATCAGTGCCCGGTCTGCCCGAAGAACCAGACCTGCAAGCCCTGTTCTGAGCCGCACATGTTCGTCACCGACGAACCCAACGCCGCCAAGGACAAGGCGATGCTGGTCGTCGAGCAC
>JAYRFD010000237.1:0-6254 GCA_041908565.1 Polyangia bacterium
GACCTGCTGGTCGGCGTGTTCATCGGCGTCGTGGTCAGCATGGTCCTGAACCTGCTTGATGGAGCACCGCTGCGTTCCTTGTTTCCCGCTCGCGTGCAGGTGGCTCATGCCTCGGACCGTGTGGTCATTTCGGTGCAGGAGGCCGCGGTGTTCAGCAACTGGCTAAGCCTGCGTCAGCGGGTGCTGCATGAAGCAACCGCTGTGAAAAAGGGCGTGAACCCAAGCCCACAAGAAGTCCACTTGGATGTCTCACAGGCGTGCTGTGTTGACCACACCGTGATGACCAAGCTCAGTCAGCTAAAAGAAGATCTGGCCCAGCGGGGTCAGCACTTGATCGTGACGGGGCTTGAGAAGCTTCACGCCTTGTCTGCTCATCCACTGGCGGGACGTCGACGATCCCACAAGAGGGTGGAACAGACGGGCCCGCTCGTGTGAACATCTCTGCAGCAGCTTCCACGTGTTCTGGGTCGGTGACCGCAGTCTCGGAAGCGACGGCGACGATGCCTAACGACTATCACCCCGCCTCGGACTCTCCTCGACAGTCCTCTGGAAATCGACGGCAGCTATTGGCACAGGCAGTCGCCCACGCCGCGCACTATCTGCCCGCACAAGGCCCGCTTGAGGTCTTCGTCCACCACAACACGCTGCATGCCTTTGCGCAGCAGCCGTTCCATCGTGCACTGGGGTCGGCAACCCAGAAGCTGGGCGCGCGCTGTTACCTGAAGGAAGAAGACTACCGCGCAGCTGTTCGGACGGGTCGCATCACACATCATGAGCTTCGAGCAGCGCTGACGGCCGAGCTAGCGGCGCGGCCCACGCGGGCGCTGCCCAAACACTGGCGGTCGATCGATGATCTGCGGCTGCAGATTCAGCTGTGCGGCAGTCGCGAAGCCAGCGCTTCCGGCATCCAGTGGCTGATCGACGAAGGCGACGCCACGTATCGCTTTCGCCCCGATGTCCATCCGTCGCTGCGCGGCCAGATCTTGGCTGAACATCAGCGAAGGCTGATCGCGGACGACACCAGCGAGGCCGCCTGGATTCGGTCGCTGTGGCGAGCCTGTCTGCAGCGCGCGACAGAAGCCCAAGCGAGCGATTCTTCCAGCGCGTCCGCCTCTGCGCCTTCGCGTTTTCCGCGCGACCTGTTGATTGCGGTGTGTGATGAGGATCCCAATGATCTGGTGCATCCCGCGCTGATTCCGCTGTGTGCCGCGTTCTTGGATCGCGGGCAGGCTCAGCTTCGCATGCCGCTGCGTGGGCAGGGGTTCTATGCCGCGTGGTGCCATATCGAGACCACGGGCTACGTCCTGCGATCCGCGTGGGAACGTCAGCTGGGCACGCGCATCCGTCGCACCGGTGGCATTGATGCCGAATCGGCCGTGCTGGCCCTGCTTAACGAACTGGGCGTGCGCGATGATGAGATCGACGACTTCATCGAACACGCCCTGCTGCAGCTTCCGGGCTGGGCCGGCATGTTCGCTCGTCTGGAAGGCTCGACGCAGCAGATCGGCCTGACCAGCGAGCAGCCCTTGGTTCGCTTGATTGACTTCTTGGCGGTTCGTCTTTCGCTGGACGTTCTTGCCTACCTGGACATCGCACAGCATCACGGCTTTCACGGCACGCTGGGCGATCTGATTCCCTATCTGCAGAGCCTGCCCCAGCTGTCCTTGCAAGCGGGCAATCCCGACTACGCGCGTGCGTGGCCGCTGTTCAGCGTCGCGCAGCTTGCCGGCTTGCCAGGGGAAGAAATCATCGCCGCCAGCCGCGATGATCTGTCGACGCTGCAGGATGTGGCCGCACAGCTGGATCCCGCCACGCGGCAGCGCATCTTTCACGAAGCGTATGAACGCCACTACCGCGACAACATCCTGCGGGCCTTGGACATCCGGCAGCGCGAGCCGCATCTGCCGCGCAGTCCGCGCTTCAGCCTGGTCTGCTGCATCGACGATCGAATGGAGTCGTTCCGCAGGCACGTCGAAGAGAACTATCCCGATGTGACGACCTTCGGCGCTGCAGGCTTCTTCAACCTGGCCATCGCCTTTCAGGGGCTGGACGATCCAGCGACGTTTCCGCTGTGCCCCGTCGTCGTTCAGCCGCAGCACCGCATCGTCGAACAGCCGGCCGAGGTCGATGCCAAGCGCTTCGCGCAGCGCTTGCGACGGCGTCAGCGCTGGCAGCGAGTGAATTCGCTGTTTGCCAACGCCTCACGGTCGCTGATCTTGGGCTCGCTGGTGACGGCGCTGGCTGGGTGGGTGGCAACGCTGCCCTTGCTGCTGAACGTCTTTTTGCCGGTGCGAGCCGCGCGCTTGCGCAAGCGCGTGACGCGCAACTTGCTTCCTGAAGTCCGCACGCAGCTTTCGGATCTGCGCACACTAGATGCGCGGGCCGAATCCCCCGCCAAGCTGTTCGACGGCTTCTCTATCGAAGAAAAAGCGAGCCGGGTTGGGACGCTGCTGGAAAACATCGGCATGACGCGCCAGTTCGCCGACGTCGTGGTCATCATCGGACACGACTCGTCATCGGTGAACAACCCGCACTTCGCTGCCTATTCCTGCGGGGCCTGCGGCGGGCGATCGGGCGGTCCCAATGCTCGGCTGTTTGCCCGCATGGCCAATCGCAAGGAAGTGCGCGACCTGTTGCGGAGCCACGGCATCGACATCCCAGACAGCACGGTGTTTGTGGGCGGCGTTCACGATACCTGCATCGATTCCATTCGTTTGTTCGACGAAGATGTCCCCGCCGATCGAGAGTCCGCCGTGTCCGAGGTGAGCGCGATCCTGAAGGATGTCCTTTCGCGCAATGCGCACGAACGCTGCCGCCGCTTCGCATCGGCATCGCCCGCCGCTTCGTACGATGACTCGCTGGCCCACGTCGAAGAACGCGGCGCGGACTTGAGTCAAGCCCGCCCCGAGCTAGGTCACGCGACCAACGCAGCCTGCATCGTCGGGCGTCGATCGCTGTCCTACGGCGTCTTTTTGGATCGACGCGCTTTCCTGGTTTCCTACGACCCGACGATCGACGAAAGCGGCGCCATCCTGGAACGCATTCTGCTGGCCGTCAGTCCCGTGTGTGCCGGCATCAACCTGGAATACTTCTTTTCCACCGTCGACAACGAACGCTTGGGCGCCGGCACCAAGCTGCCTCACAACGTGACCGGCCTGATTGCCGTGATGAACGGCGCCAGCAGCGACCTGCGCACCGGCCTGCCCAAGCAGATGATCGAGATCCACGAGCCCGTGCGTCTTCAGCTGGTCTTGGACACCACACCCGAGATCATGGAACGCATCATCGCCCGCCAGTCTTCGCTGGCAGAGCTATTCAACAACCAGTGGGTGCAGCTGATCACGATCAGTCCCGACGGTGGCGCCATCCACATCTACACCGAACAGCAGCGCTTCGAGCCGTGGTCGCCAGCCAACGTCGCGGCTGCAGCATCGATCCCACGCGTGCGAACCTCGCGCGAGTGGTACGAGGGCAAGCGCAGCTTCGTCGGTCCGGCGCTGATCGATCGCGAGCTACCGCGCAGCAGTCAAAGCCCGATGGAGAAAGGCTGATGCACGCCGATATCAACCTGTTCTTCTTGGCCGCAGCCTGTGCCCCGCTTTGGCCGGCAGTGGGAACGCTGCTGATCGGCATCTTGGCGCAGCGCCGCGATCGCGCGTCCGAAGGAACCGTGGTGACCATTTCGCAGCTTGCGCTGTGGTTGTCGTTCCTTTCGCAAGTCGCCGCGATGATCGCCTTCGTGGTGCGACACACCCAGCCCGTCGACCTGGCTTTGGGGTACTTCTATCGCGCGGGCGACTACGGCTTTGAACTCCGTTTCTTGTTGGATCAGACCTCGCTGCCGATCAGCTTGATGGCGTCGCTGCTGCTGCTGGCCACCAGTCGATTTTCTGCCCACTATCTGCATCGCGAGCGCGGCTTTCACCGCTTCTTCGCGCTGATGCTTGTCTTTTCCTGCGGCATTCAGCTGACCGTCTTGGCCGGTAGTTACGACCTGCTGTTTGCTGGCTGGGAACTGGTTGGTCTGACGTCGGTTCTGCTGGTTGGCTTTTTCCAGAAACGCCCAGGTCCGGTCCGCGCATCGATGCGCGTGCTGGTCACTTATCGCCTGTGCGACATCGGTCTTCTGGTTGCGCCCATCCTGCTGCACTTGGCCATTCACTCGTCTGCGTTTGTCGATGTGCAGCAAGCGATGGCCGTGCCCAGCGAACACCACGCGGTTCCGGCCACCGCGGCTGCGCTGTTCCTGCTGGTCGCCGCGATGGGCAAGTCGGCGCAGTTTCCCGTCGGTGGCTGGCTGCCACGAGCGATGGAAGGGCCGACCGCATCCAGCGCCGTTTTCTATGGCGGCCTGTCCGTGCATGCCGGTGTCTATTTGTTGATCCGTTCGGCGCCGCTTTTTGATCAAGCACCCGTTGCCAAGCTGCTGTTGATCGCGATCGGCGTCGTCACCGCCGTGATGGCGATGCTGTCTGGGCAGGTCAGCGGCGATGCGAAAAGCGGCCTGGCCTATGCCACGATCAGCCAAGTTGCCCTGATGTTCGTCGAGTGCGGCTTCGGTCTGTATCGCTTGGCCACCGCGCACCTGATTGCCCATGCCGTGCTGCGCTATTACCAGTTCCTGCGAATCCCGTCGGTGCTGCAAGACGCGCTGGAATTGCGGGCCGCGCTGGGAACGCGCCCTGCCGATCAGCCTTCGGGACGCCTTGATAGCTTGACCCTACCGATTCGCCTTCTTCTATATCGATTGGCTATCGAGCGCTTTGAGGTCGAGGCGGTCCTGGATCGCTTCATCGCCCGCCCGGTGTTCTTCGCCGCGCACTGGCTGGGGCAGCAGGAAGCGCGCCTGGCCGAGTGGCTGTCCGGCGATGCAGCACGCGACCCCCAGAACAAGGCGAGGCCGTGATGCGTGAACACAGCGCGCTGTTCTTGTCGCTGGTCTGGCTGGTTCCCCTGCTGGGATCGCTGCTTCTGCGCCTGCGTCCGCAGCTTGCCCCGCATCGTGTGCGACGCAATGCACTTGGGTTTGCGCTGGTCACGCTGGCCCTTACCGTCTGCGTGGTGCTGTTCTTTGCCGATCACACATCGGTGTTTCTGACCGCAGGCAGCGACCAAGGCTGGCGAGGCTTGGTGCGCGATTATCACGTCGGTGCCGATGGCCTTAGCGCGTTGCTTTTGCCCGTGACGGCCACCATGGCGGTCTGCGTGGTGTGGGCCAGCCCATCGGTGTTTCTGACGCCGCTTGTCGCCAGCCGCATGCTGATTTCGCTGGGGGCGGTGTTGGGGGCGCTGGTGGCGCTGGATGCGCTGCTGCTTTTGATCTTCTGGACGCTGTCGCTGGTGCCCCTGTATCTGGACCTGCAGGCGCGCGATCTGCCGGTCGAGCGCGTCACACGCCGCCTGTTCCTGTACATGCTGCTCGGCTGTTCTTTGCCGATCTTGGCCTTCATCCTGGGCCTGGCTTGGCCTGGAGTCCTTTCGGCAGACGCCATCGCCCAAGGCCGCTTCAACTTGGTCCGCTTGGCGCGACCCGGAGCCTTTGCGGATGCGCGAGTGGCGACGGTGCTGGGCAGCGTGCTGCTGCTTGGCTGCCTGGTGCGCATCGGCTGCTTTCCGTTCCATCTGTGGATCGCGCCGCTGTCCAGCCACGGTCCCGGCCCGCTGAACATGGTGACGTTTTCGACGCCGCTTGGGATCTTTGTCATCGCGCGCGTGCTGCTGCCCGTGTTCCCGCAGGTCTGTCAGCTTGTGTTTCCGTACCTGTTGTCGCTGGCCGTGCTAAGCGCCTTGTACGCCGCTGTGGTTGGCCTGGGTCAGCACGATCTGCGACGCGCCTTGGGTTACTTCTGGATGAGCCAGCAGGGCTTTCTGCTGTCGGGCTTAAGCTCGCTGACCAGCGAGGGCATAAGCGGCGCGCTCTTGCACGCCATCGGCACCGTCATCGTGCGCAGCGGCTTGCTTTTGATCGCGCTGTCGGTCGTCGTGCGAGCCGGCACCAGCGACGTGCGTTTCCTGGGCGGCTTTGCGGCGCGCGCGCCGTTGATGGCGACTGCGTTTCTGCTGCTGTCGATCGCCGCCATTGGCTTGCCGGGGACCGCTGGTTTTGTGTCCGAAGACCTGATCGTGCAGGGTCTTCTGCGCGAACATCCCGTCGCTGCCGTGATGCTTCTAATCACCACCGCGCTCAACGGCATCCTGCTATTTTCGCTGTTCGTGCGCGTCTTTCTGGCGGGTTCCAGCCCGCTGCCGGGCGC
>JAYRFD010000238.1:0-6524 GCA_041908565.1 Polyangia bacterium
CCTGCCGTATCTGGCGATGGAATGGGTCCGCGGGCTTTCGCTGCAAAGCCTGATGCGTCGTGTCGAGCAGCGAGGCCAGCAGTTTCCCGTCGATCTGGTGGCGGCCATTGGCTCGCAGGTCTGCGCGGGACTGCAAGCCGCACACGAGATGCGCGACCAGACGGGAGCCCCACTGAACGTCGTGCACCGCGATATCTCGCCCAGCAACTTGCTGGTTTCCGTCGATGGCATCGTGAAGATCATCGACTTTGGGGTGGCGCGCGCGAAGAACCGCCTGTCCGTCACGTCGGCGGGGCGCATCAAGGGCCGCATCGGCTACATCGCGCCGGAAGCCCTCACCGACCAGAGCATCGATCGACGCGCCGACCTGTTTGCCTTGGCCGTCGTGATGTACGAGATGTGCAGTGGTAAACCGCTGTATGACCGCGACGGAGACTCTGCTTCGTTGGCGTCGATATTGACCAAGAAAGTTCCGCCGCTGTCGACGGTGCGCTCCGATGCTCCGCCGGGCATGGTGCAGATCTTGGCGCGAGCCCTGGAAGTCGACCGCAAGCTGCGTCCATCGACGGCGGCAGAGCTGGGAACCGCCCTTTTTTCGCTGGCCATGCAGACGGGACGCTTCGTCAGCGCGCACCAAGTTGCAGAGTGGCTGGATCCACAGCTGCCTCGCGAGCTACGCGCCCATGGACGGGGTCTGACGCCGACGCCATCGCGATTGGCTCCGGAGTCCACGCAGCAGCAGCCATCGCCGTTTTCGACGACGCAGATGGCAACCCCGCCGGCGTCCAGCGTGTCGCCGATGAGCTCGCAGGCCACCAACTTTCAGATGGCGCAGCCGCAGCTGCCGTCCGCAGTGGCGCCCATGGTCGACGAGGTGCGCGACCAGCTTAAGTTTATGGCTCCCGCCACCAGCGAGCTGGCCTTGCAAGTGCGCGCCCTCGCCCCCACCGTCGACGAGCTGCAGCAGCAAGTGCGGCGTCTGCGCTGGCTTTACGCGCCCGTGCTGGGGCTGTTCTGGTTGCTTGGCCTCGGATTGATCCTGCTCGGTGTGTGGATGCTGCTGCACGTCGGCAGCCACTAGATCGACCAGGCCCGGGACATTCACCGCCCCTACGACGCGGCGGCTTGGCCGTCCGAAGGGCCCAAGACGAGCGCTCGGTACGCGGCTGGGGCGCTAGGCTTTGGCGATCGGACGCTGCAGCACGCCGGCGGCGTGGGCGATGACGGGCTCGTCCCCCAAGGACAGCCATAGATCGACGGACAGCGACTGTTCGATCACGCAGGCGGCAACCCGCGAAAACAGCGAGCTCAGGCCCTCAGCGCAGTCGGCCCCCAGGGCTTCGCAGACCTCGCTGGCCAGGCTCTGTGACTCTGCTTTGCCAAGCGGCAACAGGGCGGCTTCGTCTTTGCCAAGTCGCATGACCGGCCCGATGCCGCGCTCGCTGGTCACGCTCAGGCGCAGCGTCGCTGTCGCTGGCAGGACCTCGCGCAGAAGGACATGCGGGCTCTGCGCCAAAAGCAGCGTGGCCTGACGCTTTAGCTCTGCCTGCGACTTGCACACCGCGCGGACGTTCGATTCCGCCGAGATCAGCGCTTGCACATCGGACTGCGGCGGAACACCGCCGACGACCTCGACGGGAAATTCCAGCTTGCTGGCGATACGAAGCACCGCGGTTCCGGTATTGGCGGGGGCCTGTCGCGTCACCCGAACGCCATACGCAGCCAGCAGACGCTTCAGATCGTGATCGCCCAGCACTTCCTCGCGCACCATGGATCCAGCCACGTAAAGCGGCGGCGGCAGCGTCGACAAAACGCCTTGGACACGCTCTGCTTCCACACGCACCTGAAGCGGCTTGTCTGGACCAACGGGCTGCGGACGCAGGCTGACGCTTAGCGCGCGCAGCATGGCGCGCAGGCGCTCTGGCTGACTGGGGTCGACGCAAAGCAGCGATCCAAGGCCGCTCAGCGCCGACTGCTGTTCGCCCAGAAGCTCTGCCGGACCACACAAAAGCACGGTTGGAACTTCGCGCTGAGCAAGCTCCAGCGTCGATCGCAGCGTCTCGGCGGTCTCGCTTGGCGTGTCCGCGGTCTCGACCGAGTGCAGCTGAATCGCTGTCGTGCTGCGCGCTCGCTGAACTTCGGCAGCGACGAAGTCGGCTCCACCACCGACCACCACAAGCGCCGCCTTCGCCTTGCGTGCGGAACCGGTCGATGCTGCACGCACCGTCGGAGCCAGGGCGTCAAACAGGGCTCCGTGCGCCAGCCATTCTTCCAAATCGCTGGTCACAACCGCCCGCGATCGACGAGCCACCGCGCGCAACAGAGCCCGATCACGCGTCGCTGTTGTCGGCAGATCCAAAAGCACGGCGGGCTTGTCCGAAAGCAAGGGCAGCAGCGTCTGCGGTCGCAGTCCGCGCCCCCCTGCAATCAGGATGGCCCGCGTGGCTGGGTCACGCGCCAGGAACCGCACGACCTCTGCAGGATCGCCGTCTCCGACGGAGATTAGCCAGGATGCCGACAGCCCGCGGTGACACAAAAGCGGCACCACATCGGGCAGCGCTTCGCGGCGCGGAACGATCCAGGCAACGGCGCCCCGCCGCGGCCTATCGGAAAGCGGCGCCGCAAATGGGGCGATGCCGTCGACATTGTTCAGAAAGCCGAAGCTGTGGGGGCCCAGCGTTCCTGCGTGCTCGCCCAGGCACAGTGCCGGTTGGCCGGTCGGAGGAGCGCCCACGCCAATCCAAGCCGCAGCGTCTTCGGCAACCTCGCCTCCGACGGAACTTAGGTTGGCGGCAACCCGAGCCAGCGGCCCACCATCGCCACCCAGCGCAAACGTGCGTGAACGCAGAAGCAGCGACAGATCCGCGGCAAGCTGCGTTGTCTGCGTCGAATGGCCCACGGCGGCAGCCGATGGTGCAGACGACAGCAGTCGGGCTGCCGCGCTGGCATCCGGACGTGGCGCTTGGCGAGGGCGACCCATCAGTCCCCCCCGTCTATCACAAGATCGTCGGCCGGCTGCAAGGCTTCCTGTTCAGCGCCGGCTTGCAAGCTGGAATCCGGGGCCAAGCCGTCTTGGCGCAGACGCTCGGCAAGCTGTTCCACGCTATCGAAGGTGCGGGCTGAAAAGGTCGTGCTGCGCTCTGGCTGAAGCAGCTTCAGCAGCGAACGCGGCAGGTCTTCCGGGTGAAGACCCAAGCGATCCAAGTTCCAAGCATCCACCGTCGGAACTGACGGCTTCGCAGCAGCCACTGCAGCGCGCGCTGGGGACAAGGCAAGCTGCGGCAGCGGTCCAAATGGCAGCACGGCCAGCACGCAGCGAGAGGGTCCGCGAAGTCGCTGCACGCCCTGCAGGCACAAGCGCTGCACCAAGATGTCGCCCTTGCCAACAGCTGGGGACTTGCCTGGCTCGACGGGAACTGCGTCCAAGACGCCGGTTATATGGGGAAGATCCAGGTCCTCCGCCAGCGTTGGCCCTAGCCAAGCGTGGTTGCCGTCTCCGACGACCAGCGTCGTGACTTCAACCTGCCGCACCAGACTGGTGATCAAAGACACGTAGATCAAAGCCTGTTCGATGCTGCTCTCCAGGGCGCTGGCCAGCGACGCGTCCCAGATGTGGATCACTTTCGACACGCCGGCCGAGCCCAGGCGCGATAGCTGCTCGGCAGACAGCGCCTCGCTTGCCATGTGAACCGCGATGGCGGGGCCTAGCTGAGCGGCCGTTCGAACGACTGCCTCGTCGGCCAAGCCGAGGATTGCCAGGGTGCTCATCGGCCCTCCTTCTTCTGCGCCGCAGCGCTGGGCGCTTGCACAGGGACAGGAGCCGTATCCGCGCTGACAAACTCAAAGGCGGGATCATCATCGCCGCCAGCAAAACCGTCGGAGCCAGGCAGGCTCGACACGCCTTCCCACATGGCGGCACCCGCCGCGCTACTTGCGGGACCCTTGGCAGCAGCGCCCCTCGGCTTGCTGTGCAAAGCACCTGCTGCGTCGCCAGACGCGCCCCCCACCCCACCCAGCGCCGGCATGGCGTGCTTCACATCCCCAACTACGCTGCGAATTCGTGCGGTCGTTGCCTCGTCTCCGCTCAGCGTATCTTCGGTGAAGTCCCAGGGATCGTCGCCGCCAGCATCAAGCCGAGGCTGTTCTTCCTCTGCCGCGGTGATGGCGTCCTGGCTAAACATGGCCAGCGTCTGTTCTTCTTCGACGCGGGCAGGAGGCTTCGGCCCCGGAGCCCCGACGGGAACCACGGGCTCGTGAGATGCCACAAGCTCTTGCAGCTGCTGCAGCGTGGCATCGACCTCACCGAGCGAAACCACCAGCTGATAGTTGGCGTCTGGATTCGCCGCTGCCCCGACGTGAACATGCCACGGTGTCGCGTCCTGCGACGTCACGGCCTCCGCGCCTGGGTCTGTTACGCCGCTCGAAAGGCGCCACAGCGGCGCTTGCCCTGATGACGATGCGGCCGCGTTATCCAGCAGCACTCGCTGATCTGGTGGGATGGGTTCAAAGGCTTCCTGAAGAAAGCTGCGATAGCGATCGAGGTTGGCCAGGTTGGGAATCGTCTGGGCGTTTTCCTCGTCGGGAGGAACGATCAGAAGCTCGGCATCATGCAGACCCCAGGACATGCGATGGCGTCCCGCTGGCACCGTGATCACCACCGGAATGGTCAGGGGCGGCTGGTCTTCAGACACATCCAGTTCGAGGGTCAGATCCAGGTGTCGCCCTTGCAGATCGCAGATCTGCAGCGTGCCTTCTTCGGCAAAAGCCGCGCCTGACGGCAGATACGCCGCTCCCAGCCGGGAAGCCAAGCGTGGTGCCAGGTCGCGAGCCGCCGGAGTATCGCCCATAAACAACAGGCGGGGTGGCGCCAAAGAACAGGCGGCCATCACGGCGTCGGCGAAGGTCTCGTACCGCATTTCCTGTTCGGCAAACAGGCGATCGCCCGTCAGCAGCAGGACCTTGTCGGCCCCAAAGCGGCCACAGCGGGCGGTGATGTCCGTGTCGCCCTGGCCTGGCTCCTCTGGCAGCGGCACAAGGGCATACACCGTCAGGCCCAGCGCGCTTCCCAGTCGCCGTGCCTGGCCTAGCGCTTCCAGCGACACAGGCAGGAGCGCGCCGCGATTGAACTCCATCAGGACGAGCAGATTCGCCACTAGCGTGCCACCTGTCCACCGTCGATGACTAGCACCGAGCCGGTCATGAAAGCCGAGTCTTCCGAGGCCAAGTATACAAGAAGTGGTGCAAGTTCGGCGGGTTCTCCAGGCCGGCGGAGCGGAATTTTCTTCAGCAGCCGATCCGTCACTTCGGGGTTGTCGAACGCCTGCGCGTTGAGGTCCGTGCGGAAGTACCCCGGCGCCAGCGCATTCACCGTCACGCCGTAGCGTGCCCACTCAATTGCCAGGGCCTTGGTCAAGGCGATCAGCGCGCCCTTGCTGGCTGAGTACACAGCAAGGTTTGGCTCTCCGACCATTCCGGCGATCGAGGCCATGTTGATCAGGCGCCCCCAGCGACGCTCGATAAGCTGCGCCCCGAAGATTCGCGCCGTCAGCAGCGCCCCCACCAAGTTGACATCCAACAGGCTACGCAGCGACGCCGTGTCGGTCTCAAGAAACGGTCGCACCAGGGCAGCGCCGGCGTTGTTTACCAGGATCTGGCAGCCGCCAAGCTGATCCTTCACCACTTGAGCCGCGGCCTGAAGATCCGCCTCCTGCGTTACGTCGGCGGGCACTGCCAAGGCCGTGCCGCCCGCAGCGCGGATCAGGGCGACGGTCTCTTCCAAGCTGTCTCGCCCCCGACCCAGCACCGCAACCTGCGCGCCGGCCGCCGCCAGTCCACATGCAGCCGCCCGCCCCAGGCCTCGTCCACCGCCGGTTACGACGGCCACACGACCGGCCAGGCGCCGGCTCGGTTCTGCCACTCGTTCAGGCTTTACGACATCTGCGCACATGATGGGTTTTGATACCACCATGTAGGCAACAAGTCTACATTTTGCTCAGCGCGCCAACCCCGCTCAGGCTGGCGAGCGGCTTAGGACGCGGCCCCAGAGCGGGAATCGCGACGGGGACGGCGACGAAGGAACGCGGCGCAACCCAGCGACAGCAGGGACAAGGCCAAGACGACGGGGGGGCTGGTTCGCTGGGCACTTGTGCCAGAGGCGACGCCCAGGAAGGAACAGCCTCCTTCGCCTGGCGTGGGCGGCAGAGGATCGGGCGGGTTCGGATCCATCGGCATGGCATCGGGCCCACCCATGTCCGGGGGCGGTGGGGGCGGCGGATCGCCTCCTGGCTTGGTGACCGAGAAGCGATCGATTTCGACTCCAACGTCGCTGTATGCGACGGCTGACACCGTGCGATCGACGATGCGCAGCGATACGAAGTTGTAGGCCGACTTTGAAACGACCTTGGTCGCTCGGCTGCTGCGGGTATCGCTGTACAGCGGCGCACCGGCCCCGCCCGACACGATGTACAGCACCGGGCTGTCGGGATCGCGCATGCGGGCATAGACGTGATCGTGGCCACCGAACA
>JAYRFD010000239.1:0-5475 GCA_041908565.1 Polyangia bacterium
CTTTATCACGGCGGATGTGGTGCGTCGCGTCTTTGAATCGGCGCGCGTCAACTTCGATGACTTGGCCAAGCAAGCCGACCAGCGCGGCTTCACCGGCGGCACGCTGAAGCTGTCAATGAACACCCAGTTCAGCGTGCAGGTGAACAAGACCACGGCCTACAACATCGTCGGCGTGCTGCCGGGCAGCGATCCAGCGCGGGCTGGCGAAGCGATTGTCTATGCGGCGCACTGGGACGGTCAAAGCCCGCTGGAAAGTGGCGCGGGCGTCGCAACGCTTTTGGCTATGGCCAAAAGCGCGGCCAGTCGGGGGCCTCTGCCGCGCACGCAGATCTTCGCCGCGCTAAGCCCGCAGTCTGAGTACTTCCTGGGCGCTCGCGCGCTGCTGGAACACCTGCCGAATCCCGCGCAGAAGGTCATCACACACATCAACATCGACGGCGTAAATCCACTGTCCAGCGAAGAGACCGTCATTCAGATCGGTCGCGGGCGTTCGACGCTGGATGCGCTGCTGGATGCAGCCGCCAAAGAGCAAGAGCGCAAAGTGCAAGACGATCCACAGCCAGATCTGGGACTGCTCTACCGCAGCGATTCGCTGGTCTTTGCGAAGGCCGGTATCCCGTCGCTGTTTTTGGGCTGGCCGGATCTGAAGCGCTACCTGCAGGACGACTTCCGCCGCAAGGAACGCTTCGGCGCGACGTGGTCCTTCGTCGGTGCCGCCCAAGATGCCGAGCTTCTTCTGCTTGTCGGCCGCCGCATCGCCGAAGCCAAGCCCGGACCCGCGGGTCTTCCGCGCAACAAGCGGACCGACCCGCTGTAACCCACATCTGAAATCGCGCTTTTCGAAGATGCTTCGATTGGCGCTCTACGATTTGCCGATCTCGTCAAGGAGCCAACGCGTATGTCGCAGCCCCCTTCTGATTCTTCCGCCCACGCCGCTCCGCATCCGACGGGCGCCCAGCCACCGGCCGCCTCGACGCCGGATAGCTACGACGTACTGCCGTACATCAGCCGATCGTTTGTGCAGACCCATCCGGACAACCTGGCGGTGGCAGGTCTGTTGCGGGGCATGAAGCCTGCCCCCATCGACCGCTGTCGGGTGCTTGAGCTGGGCTGTGCCAGCGGCGGCAACTTGATCCCGCTTGCAGCCACTTGGCCAGGCAGCACGTTCGTGGGCCTGGACCGATCGGCGGTGCAGATCAACCAAGGCAAAGCGCTAGTCGCGCAGCTTGGCCTGTCGAACATTGAGCTTCTTGCCGCCGACTTGATGGAGTACGAAGCCGAGCCCGCGAGCTTCGATTACATCCTGTGTCACGGCGTCTATTCCTGGGTGCCAGAGCCCGTGCAGAAGCGCGTGTTCGCCCTGTGCCAACGACTGCTGGCGCCACAGGGCATCGCGTACATCAGCTACAACACATACCCAGGCTTTTACCGACGGCAGCCCATCATGGAAATGATGCGCTATCACACGAACACGATGGGAATTAAGAATCCCGTCGAGATCGTGCAGCAAGCGCGTGAACTGCTGACCTTTTTGATCCAAAGCGCGCCCGATCCCGACAGCACCACCGTGCGCCTGTTCCGGGAAGAGGCCGAGCGTCTGGCCAAAGTGCCCGACAGCTATGTCTTTCACGAACACTACGAAGCCGACAACCGCCCCTGTTACTTCTATCAGTTCATGCAGGAAGCAAGCGCCGTGGGCCTGCAGTATCTCGACGAAGCAGTGACCAAGATCGGCACGGTTGGCTTGCCCGAGATCGCGCAGAATGTGCTTTCGGAAATTGCCGAAGACGTCGTGCGCTATGAGCAGTTCCTGGACTTCATCCGCAGCACGTCGATGCGCAGCACGCTCTTGTGTCGCAAAGAGCTGACGCTGACCCACAGCAGCCCGTCGATCGAAGTCGGACGCAGCCTGCTATTGCGCTGCGCTGCGGCTCCCGAAAATTTGGCCGAGCTGACGGGAGCGCGGTTGCATGAAGAACATCCGGTGAAGTTCATCTCGCGCACGGGATCGGCGCAGGTAGAACATCCGCACTTCAAGGCGCTGCTTCTGGCCCTGTACCTGCATCGCCCCTGCACCATGCCCTTTGCGCAGCTGTGCAGCCGCACGATGGAGCTTTTGGGGAAGTCCATTCCCGAAGCTGAGATCTACGAGATGGCGATGTACGGATACCGCACGGGCATCTGCGCCTTGAACACGCAGAGCCCACCCATCACGGGACGCATCAGCGAAAAGCCCTGCGCATCACCGCTGGCGCGGGCCTGCATCGCACGCGACAACACCATTGCCAACCAGTTGCACATGTCGGTCAGCCTGGATCCTTTGCGACAGACACTGCTTTCGCTTCTGGATGGGACGCGGGATCACGCTGCGCTGCTGGCCGATCTTCTTTCTGCGGTCGAAAAAGGGACGTTGGTGCTGCAGGGTCCAGGCGGCAAGCCGCTGCGCGCGACCGCCGGTGATCGTCAGATGGTGGAACAGCTACGCACGGTCTTTTTGCCCAAAGCCCTGGCTAGCTGCGCAGAGCTGGGCTTGCTCATTTCGTAGAATCAAGAACCAAGGCCTTCTGTGAACCCAGCCGACACGTACGACCAAGTTCCATATACGGCACACAGCGTGCCGCAGATGCATCCCGATCACATCGCCATCGCCGGCCTTCTGCGCGGGCTTCGTCCCGCCCGCCTGTCGCGCTGCCGCGTGCTTGAGCTGGGCTGCGCCGACGGATCGCACCTTCTGCCCTTGGCTGCGTGCTGGCCCAACAGCCACTTCGTCGGCATCGACCGATCGCAGGTGCAGATTGAAAAAGGTCAGATCTGGGTACGCGATCTCGGGCTGCCCAATCTGGAACTGCGCGCCGTCGATCTGATGGATGTGGAAGACGAGGGCGAGGGCTTCGACTACATCCTGGCCCATGGCCTTTATTCCTGGGTGCCCCCACAGGTGGCCGCGCGCGTCCTTCAGATCTGTGGGCGTCGCTTGGCGCCAGGCGGCTTGGCGTACATCAGCTACAACCTGCATCCCGGCTTTTACCGACGGCAGCCCATCATGGAAATGATGCGCTACCACACCGCCAATATTCCGGATCCAGCCCAGCGGGTTGCGCAGGGACGGGCGTTGTTGGGGTTTCTGATCGACAGCGCGCCCGACCCAGACAGCATCACCACGCGCATCCTGCGCGAAGAACAGCAGCGCATCGAATCGCTGCCTGACAGCTACGTCTTCCACGAGCACTTCGAGTCAGACAATCGAGCTTGCTACTTCCATGAGTTCATGCGCGAAGCGCGCGCGCACGCCCTGCAGTACGTGGGCGATGCGGTGATTACGCTGGGCCTGCAGGGTCTGTCAGCGACGGCCCGCCAGACCTTTGCGCAGCTGGATCAGGATTCCATTCAGCAAGAGCAGTACCTGGACTTTCTGCGCGGATCGTTTATGCGCAGCTCAATCCTGTGCCGATCCGATGCGACGCTGACCGCCGAGCCAAGCCCCGAGTCCTTGCAAGATCTGTGGGTGCTGGGCGCGGCCGTGCCGACCAGCATGGCTCCCCTTGAAGGAAACAACCTTCGTCTGCCCATCCCGGTGAAATTTCATGCCCGGCTCGGTGAGGGGCAGATCGAAAACCCTGCGTTCAAGGCCTTGTTGCTCGCGCTGCTTCGATCTCGACCTGCGGCGCTGACGCTGCCCCAGCTTGGCGCGCAGATGTCTGCCTTGCTGGGCGAGGCCATCCCGCCGCAGACCGTGCTGCAGCTTGCCGTCTATGGCCATCGCACCGGCGTCTGCATGCTGCGACAGGAAGAGGTCCCCATCCAACGCCAAGTCAGCCCGCACCCGCGAACCAGCCGCCTGGCGCAGCTTCAAGCGCAGCGCCTGGGCCGAGTAACCGGGCCCTGGCACGATCCCATCCGCTTGGATGCCATCCAGCAGATCGTCCTGCCACTTCTCGACGGGACGCGCGATCATGAAGGCATCTTGCAAGGCGTCCTGCAAGCCATCGGAAGCGGCGCCTTGCGAGTTAGTGGACCGCAGGGCGAACCCGCGGACTTGGATGCGCTGGCGAAAGATCTCCGCGCTTCGCACCTGCCCAAGACACTGCAGCAGCTTGCAAACCTGGGCCTGCTGCAAGGCTGACCGCCGCCCCCGCCGCGCGTCGAACGCTGCCCTCAAAATGAAACGCCCCGCCTGACGAAATCAGACGGGGCGCTGCTGCATCAGACCCGCCACATGGGGCGGGACGCGCAGTGACTACTTGGCGGCTTCGGCCTTCTTCTCAGCGGCCTTTTCCTTCACTTCCGCCTTCTTCTCGCCGGCCTTTTCCTTCACTTCGGCCTTCTTCTCGGCGGCCTTCTCCTTGGCTTCCGCCTTCTTCTCGGCAGCCTTCTCCTTGGCTTCCGCCTTCTTCTCGCCGGCCTTCTCCTTGGCTTCCGCCTTCTTCTCGCCGGCCTTCTCCTTGGCTTCTGCCTTCTTCTCGGCAGCCTTCTCCTTGGCTTCCGCCTTCTTCTCGCCGGCCTTCTCCTTGGCTTCCGCCTTCTTCTCCGCTGCTGGCTTGTCATCGGCCAGGGCGGGCGTGGCGGTCAGGGCGAAGGCAGCGGCAATACCAAGGGCGAGCGTCTTGAGGGTGTTCATGGGCATCTCCTGTTTGGATGGGAACGGTTGCGGTGATACGACCTAACTGGTCGATTGCTTCAGCAGGCCCCGTGCCAACCTGCGCCGGCCCGCCCCCCGTCGGAGACCGAGCACACCCCCCACGGATCGACCTGCCGGTTGAGGCGGATTGGTTTGACCAATGTGGCGTTTTTGTACCAAGCGTCCGCGAGTGACTCGCTTGTTATAATGCGCGACCATGCCAGGTCGGCGTCTGCTCTTCCGTCGACGTCCCAGCGTTTCCTGGGCGGCCCTGCCTCTGCTCGCGGGGTGGGGCCATGTGCTCTGCGAACGGGGGGCCCAGGCAGCAGAGCCCGCACTTCCAGCCAGCGCAGCTGCACAGTCCTTGGTCGCGCCCAGCAAGCCTGTTTCCGTCGCTGATCTTGCGGGTCGTGTGCTGGCCCGCGGTACTCGCAACCCAGTTCTTGGTGCCCGCATCAGCCTGCAGTCGGCATCTGGAAAAGGGCCCGCATTGCAGGCCGTCAGCGACGAGGATGGGGCGTTCCTGCTACGCGATGTCGCCGCCGGGATCTATCGCATTCACATCAAGCCGCCAGCCGCCACCGCCGGCGAGCTACGAGCCAGCGACACCACGCTCACCGTGCGGGGATCGGAAAAGATCCGCGTCACCTATTACTTGGCCCCCGCCGCCCTGCCACCGGCCAAGCCGTTTGAGACCACGGTCCACGCCGACTCTCCTGCCCTGCGCGAAGAGATCTCGCGACAGACGCTGACCACCGAGGAGCTATCGAAGATCCCCGGCACGCTGGGTGATCCGCTGCGCGCCATCGAGAACCTGCCCGGTGTGGCTCGCCCGCCGTTTAACACCGGCCTGTTCA
>JAYRFD010000240.1:0-3319 GCA_041908565.1 Polyangia bacterium
CAGCTCGTACAGCACGGCCGCCAGCGAGAACACATCGGATCGCGCATCCAGATCCAGCCCCTGAATCTGCTCAGGGCTCATGTACGGCACCTTGCCTTTGATGATGCCGATGCCGGTGCGCACCTTTGATCCGCTGATCGAAACGGACATGGCTTTGGCGATGCCGAAGTCCAGCACCTTGGCCACGCCATCCCAGCTGACCATGATGTTCGACGGCGAGATGTCGCGATGCACCAGAAGAAGCGGACCGCCGTTGCTGTCTTTGGCTTTGTGCGCGTGGTCCAAGCCCTCGGCCGCGTTGCTGACGATGCGCACGGCGATCGGCCAGGGCAAGGCGGGCTGGCCGGTGGTGCGCGCCTGTTCCAGCACGCTCTCCAGCGTCACGCCGTCGATGTATTCCATGGCCAAGAAGTAGTCGCCGTCGATCTGTCCAAAATCCAGGATGTGGACGATGTTGGGATGCGACAAGCGAGCGGCGATGCGCGCTTCTTCCAGGAACATCTCGACGAAGGCCTGGTTGCTGGGATCCTGCGCAAGCTGCGGCAGCACGCGCTTGATCACGCACTCTTTCTGAAAGCCGCCAGGCCCAAGCTGACGGGCCAAAAAGACGTCCGCCATCCCCCCCGTGGCGAGGTGCGAAAGCAGCGTGTACTTGCCAAAACGGCGAGGAAGTCCGGCGGCTTTTCCTGTCGAGCCCATCGAGTGCGAACAGAATAGCGAGGCAGCCCAGGGAAGAAAAGCACCGCCTTTGCGATTCGGACTATAGTGCCGGCGTTTCGCGCCTTTTGCCTTCTTTGCGCGCGACGAAATTCCCGAATCGAACTGCCATCCACCGCGCTGCCGGGTCGCGCTGTAGCGGGCTCGGTCTCTCTGCAGGAGTCAGCCATGAATACGCGCACCGTCGTGCTGTCGTTCCCACTGCTGATGTGGATCTGTCCGCTTGTGTCGCTGTCCTTTTTGGGCTGCAACACGCAGATGATGAGGGTCGATGGCGAAGAAGAACGCCGTCGCGATCTAAGCTCTGACCCGCGCCCCGATCTGACGAGTCCGCCTTCGGACATGGCCACGCCGCGCGACCTGACCCCCGCGCCAGATCTGGCGGGCAAGCCGGATCTTTCGCCCTGCACCAGCGACAGCGAATGCAACAGCGGAGCCTGCCAGCCAGTTGGCACCGACGGGGCGATGGTCTGCGTGCGCCCCTGCCGCAGCCAAACCGACTGTGCCGCGCTGCCCGGTGGCTTGTTCTGCGAGGCTAAGAAGGCGGGCAGCAGCGACGGATTCTGCGTGCCGCCCAGCAGCAAGCACTGCGCTAGCTGTCGCGCCGACAGCGACTGCGGCAGCCTGTCGCAGCGCTGCCTGCAAGCGCCGGGTGATATCGCGCCGGCCTGTCACATCGACTGCTCTTTGTCCGCTGCCGCCTGTCCCAGCGACTACGACTGCCAAGAAGTTCCCGATGGCTCGGCAAGCGGCGACATGGGTGTGCCGACCCGCAAGCTGTGCGTGCCCAAGGCCAAGCAGTGCCTGGACTCGCTGGGTGGTTATTGCGATCGCGTGTCGCTGCCGCAGACCTGCTGGCGCGAAAACGACGCGGGTGGATGTACCGGCCAGCGCACGTGCCTACCCGGCGGGCGCTATGACCGCTGTGGCGCGACGACGCCGCAGTACAAGCGCTGCGGCGACATGGATCCACCGGGCTGCATGCTGAAGCTGGCCCCCGACGCCGCCACCAGCAAGCTGCACTGCGGACGCTGCGGCAACGCCTGCGGCAGCAACGAAGACTGCTGCGGCGGCACCTGCAAGCCCTTGGATACCGTCAGCGACTGCGGCGTCTGCGGCAAAAGCTGCGCGTCCGGCAGCGGCTGCTGCGGCGGAGGCTGCACGCCACTGAACACGGTCACCAACTGCGGACGCTGCGGCAACGTCTGTCCCGGACTGGGACTCACCAGCAACGACGTGTTCTGCCAAGCCGGCAGCCTGACCTGCAACATGACCTGCCGCGGCGACAACTACGACGTCGACAGCTCAATGAGCAACGGCTGCGAGATCCTGGATCTGGTGCCCCCCGGCCACACGCAGCCGACCGCCGCCGGTCGCGGATCCAAGGACTGCTACGACGGTGCGTCCCAGGACAACTTCAGCTCGATCGTCCCTTCCGATCAGCGCGTCCACATCAACCCGCCGGTCGCATCGTTTTCGGGATCGGTCGGCTCGGCCCCCGACTGGTGGGTGGTGCATGCCGACGGCGGGACGTTCTGCGTCAACGACTACTCGGTCAGCTTCAGCACGCGCGGCGGCGTGGCCATCCCGTGCTATCGGCTGTCGATCTTCACCAATAAAAAATCCGACAGCATCACGCTGACCGGCAACAGCTTCGGCACCATGTCGTCGGGCGCTAGCTCCTACTCTGGCGGATCGGACATCTATTTCTTGGTCGAAAAGCTGTGCTCGACCGCGCCAGAGCTGGTCAGCTACACCGTCGACTATCACCTGTGATGCGGGGGTGCCCCATGTGGCCGTGGTCCGGCAATGGTCTTGGTGCCAGCGGCGGAATTCTATCGGTGCTGGCTCTGGCTTGGCTGGCCGGCTGCGCTCAAGTGGCCGGTCCCCCATCGCCTCCATCGGGACCGGACGACCGCTGCATGGGCCTGGCCTGTGCGGTGCCGCGCTGCGCCGAAGGATCGACGACCGAGCTACGCGGACGCGTGACGGCTCCGAACGGTCGCACGCCGATCCATCAGGCGCTGGTGTATGTGCCCCTTAACGACGGCCCGCCCAGCCCGCAGCCGCGCGCGCTTTCGTGCGAGGCCTGCACAAGTCCACTGCGCGATCGTGCGCTGGTGGTGACGCAGACCGGCATCGATGGCCAGTTCGTGCTGCGCAACCTGCCGGCCGGCGCAAGCATTCCGGTGGTCGTGCAAAAAGGCCGATTCCGTCGTCAGTTCCAGCTCTCGCTGACCGCCTGTCAAGGTCACGAAGCAGCCGGCCCGGGCCCCGCCGGCAGCCTGCCCTTGCCCAGTCATCGCGGCGAAGGCGACCTGCCGCAGATGGCCGTGGCGGCCGGTGATCACGACGCCATCGAGTGCGTGCTGCGCGAGCTTGGCCTGGCCCCGACCGAGTTCTCTGGCGCCCGCGATCCAACCGGCAGCGCCGAGGGCAGCGGCGCGATTCACCTGTACGACAACCAAGCGCCGGGCACGCCCGTGCTGCCGGGCCAGGCTCCGCTTGGCGATCTGTTGACCGATCGCGAAAGGCTGTTTGGCTATCACCAGATCTTCCTGAACTGTTCTGGCACGACGTATTCGCAGGCGCTTCTGCGGCA
>JAYRFD010000241.1:0-2443 GCA_041908565.1 Polyangia bacterium
GCGCTGTTTACCGGGCTGGCGACGGCATTTGCCCGCGAACAGACGACCCGCTGCACGGTTGATCTGGGCTGCAGCGTCGGGCGTGGCCTGGACATTCTGCGTCGAAGCACGGGCCTGTGCATCGGCATCGACCTGCACCTGCCCGCGCTGCGCGCTGCCCGTCGACTGCTGCGCGGCGATTCGCTGCCCTTTTCCCGTCGCAAACTGGGCCGAAAGTACGATCCGGCGATGCTGCATCCAGGCGAGCCACCAGCCCTGCGTGGGCACGTGGCCCTGATCTGCGGCGATGCTTTGGATCCTCCCTTGCCACCGGGGATCGCCGATCGCGTCGTCGCGCTGAATCTTCTCGATTCCGTCAGTCAGCCGTCGCAGCTTGTGTCAGTCATCGACGGGCTGTGCGATCTCGGCGGCGAGATCTTTCTGACGTCGCCCTATTCCTGGCAGTCCAGCGTCGTGCGCGAGGGGGCTCGTCTGGGGGAAGCGAGCGGCGACCCTGGTCTGAATCTGCGAACCCAACTTCAGACGGGCGTGGGGCTGCGCGGCGTGTACAGCCTGCTGTCGCAGCGCGATCTGCCGTGGGAACTGCGACGGGATGCGCGCAGCGTGCAGCGCTACATCGTCGACGCGCTACACCTGCGCAAGATCAGCCCGACGGTCTTGGCCTAAGCAGGATCGCTCCAGCCGCCACAAAGCCACCGAAGCCGATCGGAAACCGCCGCGAACCGACCGAAACCGATGTGAACAAAACAGAACAGACCGGCCTTGTTCTGCGGTCCTGACATCGGTGGGATTTTGCTGGGATCGCTGCGGGAGCTTGCGGGGATCGTTGCGGGATTTTGCCGGGATCGTGGCGGGTGCTTTACAGACCGGCCTTGGTCAGCGGTCGCTTGGCCGCCTGCTTGCCTGCCGCGCGAGTCGGCGATTTGTCTGCGGGCTTGTCGGTCGCCTTGTCTGCGGGCTTTTCGGTCGACTTGTCCACCGGCTTTTCAGCCGGCTTTTCGGCAGGTACATCAGCCGACTTTTCCGTCGCTGGAGCTTGGCTGTTGGCCTTGGCAGGAGCCGAGTCCATCGGCTTTTCGGTTCCGACGTCGCTGCCCTTGGCCGGAGCCTTTTCGGGAGCCTTTTCGGGGGCCTTTTCGGGAGCTTGACCGCCCGTTGATGGAGCGCCGGCCGCATTGGTGGCCGAGTTGTCGAGGATGTGGAATTCGACGCGGCGGTTCTTGCCGCGACCGGCGTTGGTCTTGTTGGTCGCGATCGGTCGCGTCGGGCCATAGCCCTTGGCTTCCAGCCGATCGGGCGAGATGCCACGGCTGACCAGCCAGCGCTGCACGCTCTTGGCGCGGCGTTCGGACAGATCGAGGTTGCTGGCGAACTTGCCAGCTGCGTCGGTGTGGCCTTCGATGCCGATTCGCTTGAGGCTGGGCACGGCCAACAGCACATCGACGACGCCCTGCAGAACCGGATAGCTCTTGGTCAGGATGTTGTCGGCATTGGGGCCGAAGAACACCGGACGCATGATCACGATCTGGCCGTTTTTGATCTCGACCAGCGACGGACAGCCGTTCTTCTTGGGATCGGGATGCGGCGCCCCGGCCTTCTTCGGACAGGCGTCCTGCACGTCGGGCACTTGGTCGCCGTCTTTGTCGGACAGCGGGCAGCCCGGCATGTTCGGGTCGGGGAACAAGCCCGCCGGATCGAACAGGCACTGATCCAGCGCATCGATCACGCCGTCCTTGTCGCTGTCCTGGGCGGGACAGCCCTTGCGACCGCTATCGGGCTGCGGACCTTGCGGGACATCGGGGCACTGATCTTCGCGATCGATGACTCCGTCCGCGTCGCGATCGGGCGGAGGCGTGGCCGGGGCCGGGCAGCCGCGCTTTTCGGCATCTGGGCGCGGGCCCTGCGGGACATCTGGGCACAGATCCTCGGTGTCGGGGATGCCGTCGCGATCGCGATCGACGACGACCACCTTGGGTGGGCAGCCGTGCGTGAAGGCATCGCCGGTGCGCGGGCCGCGTTCCTTCGGGCAGGCGTCTTCCCGATCGGGAATGCCATCGCCGTCGCTGTCCTTTTCTTTGGCCTTCTGCGGGGTGGCAAATGGAGCATAGGCCACGCGCAGCAAGCCGCGCGCATCTGGCGTACCGGGCTGACGAACAAAGCCGATGCCGGCTGCAAGGCCGACCTGCACCATGCGCGCGATGTTGTACTGCGCACCCAGCAGGGCTTCTACGCTGGTCCCGTATCGCGTAAAGCCGGTCTCGCCGCTGACGGTCGAGCCGATCAGAAGCTCGGGTCCGACGGAGAAGCGGCGCTCGGCATCGAAGTACGACGCAGCCAAGCCCAGCTGAAGCTCGCTGCCGACGCGGGCTACATCGGCGCTGCCGACGGGCAGACCGTTTAGCACGGCCTCTTGCCGGATCAGCACGCCCAGGCTGGCGGACCA
>JAYRFD010000242.1:0-4317 GCA_041908565.1 Polyangia bacterium
AAAGCGTCCAAGCGGTCCTAGTCGCGCATGCTGATCAACCTGCCCAGCAAGGTGCGCTGCGATTATCGCTGTTCGTCCTGCGGCTATCGCAGCAGCATCGAATTCCGCGATCCCGACGCCATCAACGAACCCGAGCCGATCCCCGGCAACAGCCGCCTTTTGGCCGAACAAGCGCTGCGCACCGCTGAAGTGGCCTTGGAACAGCGCGCGCACCAAGCGCTGACCTTGGTGCGCTGTCCAAGCTGCCAGCTACGCGACCGACAGGGCACGCGGCGTCTGTATCGTCGCGCCCTGCTGCCGCTTGTGACGCTGACCCCTGCGATCTTCATGATCTGCGTCATCGCGACGGCGCTGTCGTTCCCAGCGATCGTTTCCGCCACCCCGTGGCTGCCCATCGTGATCGGCTGCGGGGCCCTGGCCACCGTCGGTCCCTTCGTGGTGTCGCGCGCGCATCGGCGCTTGCTTTCGGAAGCCGATCAGGCCGTGCACTTTCTTCCCTCTTCGGGGCCTCAACCGTCATGACTGCTGCTTCGTCTTCGGGTGCTCGCGTGCGAATCGCTCTGGTGGTTGTCTCGCTGCTGCTCAGTGTGCTGATTGGCCTTTTGCTCAGCCATCGCGGGCTGCAACCCGCGGACAAGGCCAGCCCCGCGACGGCACGTCGTCCGCTGATCGGCCTGTCCTTCGACACACTAAAGGAAGAACGCTGGCAGCGCGATCGCGACGCCATCATCGCGCGGGCTCGGGCGCTGGGTGCTGACACCATCGACCTGGCCGCCAACAGCAACGACACGCAGCAGATCCGCGACGTGGAATCGCTGATCACCAGCCGCGTCAACGTGCTGATCGTCGTGCCGCACAACGGAGCCGCGATGGCCAAGGCCGTTGCGCTGGCCCACGCCGCGCACATTCCCGTGATCGCCTATGACCGGCTGATCCCCGACAGCGACCTGGACTTCTACATCACGTTTGACGCCGTCAAGATCGGCGCGCTGCAGGCTCGTTACTTGGTCGATCACCTGCCCACCCCGGGACGCGGTCGCATCGTGCGCCTGCACGGAGCCAAGACCGATCACAACGCGCACCTGTTGAAGCAAGGACAGGACGAAGTGCTAAAGCCGCTGATCGAGCGCGGCGACATCATCGTCAGCCACGAAGACTGGGTCGATGACTGGAAGCCGGAAAACGCCAAGCGCATCGTCAACGCGGCGCTGTCGCGCGTCGCCATCATGGCCATGGCCACGCCGATCATCACTGGCATCTTGGCTCCCAACGACGGCACCGCGCTGGGCAGCGTGCAGGCACTGCTGGAAGAAGGCCAGGTCGGCCCGGCCGCGGCAGGCAAGCCCAAGGTGGTGATCACCGGGCAAGATGCCGAGCTTGCCGCCTGCCAGCGCATCCTGGCTGGCACGCAGACCATGACGATCTACAAGTCGCTGTCGCGCCTGGCTGGACGAGCGGCCGAGGTTGCTGTCGCCATGGCAAACGGTCAGCCGGTGGTCGGAAATGCCGAGATCGACAACGGTCGGCGCAAGGTCCCTGCCATCTACATCGACAGCATCGCCGTCGACGAAAAGAACCTGATGGAGACCGTGGTCAAAGAAGGCTTCCACACCGCCGAAGCCCTGCGCGGAGCCGGATCGGCCGCACCCACGCCCGCTTCCGCCGCGCCCAGCCACTGACGAGATCGCGCCATGGCTGAGCTGCTGAGTCTGCGCAACATTCGCAAGCGCTTCGGTGGCGTCGTGGCGCTTTCCGACGTCGACTTCACGCTGCGCGAAAACGAAATCCACGCGCTGTGCGGTGAAAACGGCGCGGGCAAGTCGACGCTGATCAAGATTTTGTCGGGCATCTATCCGGCTGGCAGCTTCGAAGGCACGTACGAAGTCGACGGCCAGGCGGTGGCTTTTTCGGGGCCCGCCGATGCCAACCAAGCCGGACTTTCCGTCATCTATCAAGAGCTTGCGCTGTGCGCCGAGCTGACGGTGGCCGAGAACATCTTCCTGGGCAACGAGCCGCTGCGTCCCATGCTGGGCGGTCTTCTGGGCAATCGCCGCGGTCGCCCGTGGCCAGCGCTGATCGACCACACGCGCATGGAACAAGAGTCCGCGCAGCTTCTGGCTCGCTTCGGCATCGCGCTTGATCCACGGGCCAAGGTCGGCGATCTGGGGGTCGGGCAAAAGCAGCTAGTCGAGATCGCAAAGGCCCTGTCCCGCCGCTCGCGCGTGCTGATCCTCGACGAGCCAACCGCCGCCCTGAGCGATCGCGAATGCACCGTACTCATCGACCTTTTGCGCGGCTTGCGACAGCGTGGCACCGCCTGCGTGTACATCTCGCACAAGCTGGATGAAGTGTTTGCGCTTTCCGATCGCATCACCGTCCTGCGCGATGGCCGCAGCGTCCTGTGCCAGCCCATCGTCGATGCAACGCCAGCCGGCGTGGTGTCCGCGATGTGCGGGCGAACGGTCGATGATCTGTTTCCGCGGCGCGATGCCGGTGAAGCACGCGCCGCCGCCAAGCCACTTTTGACTGTGCGCGGCCTGTCCGTGGCTCCCCACAAAGGCGCGCCGCCGCGTCTGTGCGACCTGTCTTTTTCCGTCGCTGCGGGCGAGATCGTCGGCATCGGCGGCCTCTTGGGCAGCGGGCGCAGTGAGCTGTTGCGACACCTGTTCGGCATCTGGGGCGCGCGCGCGGCCGGCGATGTGCGGCTGCAGGATGCCGATTTCGCGCCTGGCACACCGCTGCAGGCTCTGGATCGCGGCGTCGTTCTGCTCAGCGAAGAGCGGCGTCGCGATGGCCTGTGCATGGACTCAACCGTCGGAGAAAACCTGTCCTTGTCTTCGCTTGGGCAGCTGATGCGACCGGGCCTGGGCTTGTTAGACGCCAGGCAAGAGCGCCGCCGCAACCTGGACATGGCAAGCCGCGTCCGCCTGCGATCAGCCGCCGCGTCGACGGTCAGCGATGCCACCCTGGGCCTGCGAGCCCGCGCGCTGTCGGGCGGCAATCAGCAGAAGATCGTGCTGGGCAAAGCGCTTTTGGCGGCCCCTACCCTGCTGCTGCTGGATGAACCGACGCGCGGGGTCGACATCGGCGCCAAGCAAGATCTGTATGAGCTCATCGTCGAGCTATGCCAGCAGGGCCTGGGCGTCTTGCTGGTGTCGTCTGAGCTTCCCGAGCTAGTCGGTCTGTGTGATCGCGTGCTGGTGCTGGCCGATGGCCGCATCGCAGCCGAGTTCGCGCGGCACGAAGCGACGGCCGAAGCCCTGCTCTTGGCCGCCGCCACCGGTCGCCGATCCGCCCCCGCAGCCGCGCGCGCAAGCGAACCCCCACCCTTTGGCATGGCGCAGGAGCCAGCACCGTGAACCAGAACATCACTTGGCGGGACGTGTCGATGTCCGCGGCGCTGGCCGCCGTCCTTCTGTGCGTCGGAGCCGTCTTTTCTGTGCTGGCCCCGCAGTTTCTGACGCCGCGCAACTTGAGCATGCTGCTGATCGAATTTTCGATCACCAGCGTGCTGGCGCTGGGCATGCTGCTGGTGCTGCTGCCCGGGCACGTCGATCTGTCGGCGGGCTCTGGCGTTGGATTGATCGGCGGCATCGCGGCGGTGCTGATCATGCGCGGGTCGCTGCCGGCTCCGCTGGCGCTGCTGGTGAGCACGGGCATCGCGCTGGCCCTGTGGCGTGCACAGGGCTGGCTGATCGTCGGCCAAGGCATCCCCGCCTTCATCATCACGCTGGGTGGCTTGCTGGTCGGCAAGGGGCTGTTCTGGCTGGTGATCAAAAGCACCACGGTGCCGATTGTCCAAGGCGGCGGCGAAAACCTGTTCAGCCTGCTGACGACCTATTACCTGCCTCCGCTGCCCAGCTTGATCTTGTGCGCGCTGGTGGTTTTTGCGCTGGGTCTGTTCAGCGCGCGCGCGCATCAGGCGGATCGCATCGCGGGCATCGACACCGATGGAGAGCTGCGCTTCCTGCTGTGGTTTGTGGCATCACAAGCGCTGTTCGTGCTGGTGCTGCTGTTTGGTGAGTTTCGCGGCCTGCCCCTGCCTGCGATTCTTCTGGCCAGCGTTGCGACCTTCGTTCACGTGCTTTTGCGCCACACGCGCTTTGGGCGTTACTTGTACGCGATCGGCGGCAACGAAGAAGCGGCGATGCTGTCCGGTGTCCCGGTGCATCGCATCGTCATCGGAGCGTTCACTCTGCTGGGCGGCATCGTGGCGCTGACCGGCTTTCTGCAGACCGCATACGCCGGCGCATCCACCACCACCGTCGGCGAACTGATGGAACTGGATGCCGTCGCCGCCTGCGTGATCGGCGGCGC
>JAYRFD010000243.1:0-5209 GCA_041908565.1 Polyangia bacterium
AGCAGAACCATGGTCATGTAGTTGTCGTCATGCATGCGCGTGCGCAGGTTGTCGTGCAGCGCGGCGTTGACAACGCGCAGAACCTCGCGCGGGCTGTAGCCCTGCCCGATCTCAGGACTCTGGCGAGCGATGGCCGATAGCATGCTCTGCACCATCATCATGATCAGGCCGGGCGTGACGCCATGACCGGACACGTCGCCGATGGCGATCCAGTTGCCCGCCGAAGCCGAGTGCAGATCATAGAAGTCGCCGCCCACTTCTTCCGCGGGCACCATGCGGGCTGCGACATCGAAGCCGTCCAAAGCCGGCTGTGCAGGAAGCAGCAAGGTCTGAATGACCGTCGCGATTTCTAGCTCGCGTTCAAGCCGTTCTTTTGAACGCAGCTCTTCGCGCGAGATGCGCAAGCGCGCGATCATGTCGTTGAACGCACGGCCCAGAGCACCGATTTCGTCGCGGCCACCGATGGGCACGTTGGTATCCAGATCACCGCCGGCGACCAGCGTCGTTGCAGACGCCAGTCGCGCCACGCGGCGGGACAGCGTGTTGGCCAGCACCAACGCAGCCAGGATCGCGACGGCAATCGCGAAGAAGCCCAGCTTGAACAAGAAGCCGCGCAGCTGGTAGTAGGAACGCAGGGCATCGTCCAGCGAACGGAGCAGCACAAAGTACGTCTGCCCGGGACGGCCATCGCGCGGCTCTTGCAGGCCTTCTACCGCGGCGGTGCGCACCATGTACCGCTGCCCAGCGATCGAAAGCAGCGTCGCCTGCGATCGCGATTTATCCGCCGCATCGTGGATGGCGCTGGACAGTTCAACGCGGTGCGATTCCAAGTGACCGTCAATGGCCGCGGCCGTGATGCGCGAGTTGGTCACCAGCACCACTTCGGTCTTGGTACGGTTGCGGATCTCTTCCACGCGTTCGTTGCCGAAGATCCAGCCGGCCAGGATGATGCCTGCCGTGCGTTCCGCCAGGGTGACGGCGTTGCCGGCGATCAGATAGACCTCGTTTTCCAGGGGCCAGCTGGCCATGAACTCGCGGCGCATGCCGGGCGCATCGGCGGGCTGAATCAGACCCGGCGGAACCAGCACTGGCTTGCCCAGCGCCGTGACATTGGCGCGCACGGCACCACCGGGGCTGGCGATGATCATCAGGTCGAAGCCAGCGGTCTCACGGATGTCGCGCGCGACATCGGCCACCGTGCGGTCATCGACTTCGGATGAGTTGATGACGGCCTTGGTTCGTGGCTCATCTGCATAGCCGCGGTTTAGGGCCACAAGCAGACGCAGGTTGTCCCGCTGTGCGCGCTGAAGCTCTTTGCTGGACTCTTCGATCTGCGCTGCCAGCTGGCGTTCGACATCTCGCCGCAAGTAGACGCCGATAGACCAAATCGCTGTCACCACCACCGCCGCCACAAGGGCAGTCATGGCCAGCGCAAGCTTGACGGCGAGTCTCACTTACTTCCTCCGGTTCGGACGGGCAAGGGATGCGATGTTGTCTTAATCACGGCGAGAGTCGGTTCGCCATAGACGGCGCGAAGCTCTGGTGCGGTGCCAGCAGCAACCAGGGACAGCGTGACCTTGGCCGGAACAACTGGGGCCGGTGCCGGAGCAGCGCCGGGCAGCGGAGCCGCCGCAGGTAGCTTGAACGACTCGACGTGGAGCCGTCCGGGAATCAAACGATGATCTTCGGCGATCCGCACCGCTTGGAAAAACGGCGCAGGCTGGCCGCTGGCATCGACCAGCTTCATGCCGTACGAGCGCTCTTCCGTCGCGATCTTGGTTCCGTTGGCCGCGAAGAACTCGACGCGCAAGATCATCCGTCGGTCGACATATCCGCTGGGCAGCGCGTGTCCCGCGTTGTGCTGGATCTCGACGCTGATCTCACCCGGCTTGGCGTTGGCCGACAGCTCCAAGCGAATCAGCTTGCCCCAGGCCAGGGCACCGCCGAATGCGTGCGACGGAACATTGGGACGTGGCTTCGATCCGCGGGCTACTTCCTCGGTCCCGCGAGAAGGCATATGGCAGTCCTGGCACTGCTTGCCCTTGCCGAACTTCTGCCAGTCGGAGTAGCTCAGCACGACGGGAATCGCGCGTTTTTCGCCGCCCAGCTGGAACTCGGTGCGGTGATGGCAGCCGGCGCACAGCTCGCTTTTGGTGTGCAGCGCGCTGTAGGCCATGTCGTGGAAGTAGTGACCGCTGGCACCGACAATGGGGCCGTACTTTGATCCCGATGCGGGATCGAACTGAATACTGGCCTGCGTCGGCGAGACCTGCACCTGCTTGATGGTGTGACAGCCATCACACGAAACGCCTTCGCTGGGGCGGTTCGGTTCGTCGTCTGGCTGACCGTAGGCCACGCTGGGCAGGTGACAGCTTTGGCATAGCTGGCGCAGTGCAGGCGATGCGGTGTCCAACACCTTGCGATACGCCGGCGTGCGGTTGGCCTTCGAGTGCGCGGAGCCTGTCCATTCGTTGCGGAACTTCTCGTGACATTCACCGCAGCGACTGGATCGCACGAACAGTGCAGGCTTGCCTGGCGTGCCGACCGAAACCGGCGGCACGGACGAAACCGGAGCGACTGCGGGGGTGGCAGCGTCGATCCGAACGCTCAAATCAGGTGGCGGCGCTGGCGTCGCCAGGTCCGCTGGACGTGGCGGAGGGTTGCCAAAATCTGGCTTCGGATCGTCGCAGCCGAGCAGAAATGCCGCCCCCGCGACAACCGACCAAAGCGCGATATGGATCCTCTGCCGGCGCACTACTTATAGCGATCGTAGGGTTGGCTGAGCTTGTTGAGGTGCGGCTTGCTGGCCGAGCCTTCCTTGACTTCCAAGCGAAGCTCGACGCGCTTGCCTGGCTCGACCTTGACCTGCTGCCGAACGGGCTCGCTGGCTCCACTGACAAATGCAGCGACGCTGTACGTGCCGGGCGGGACCTTGGCCAGTTCGAAGTTCCCGTCGCTGGACGGGGTCGTATAAAACGGGTTGTCGAGGACCAGGATCTGCGCCCACATATGGGGGTGAATGTTGCAGTACACGTCGACGACGCCCGTCTTTTCAAACGTCATGGGCTTCGACTCGCCGGCTCGATACAGGCCCAAGTCGAAGGTGTTGCCCTCGCTTAGCGAAAAGACGTTGTGGAAAAGCTTGTCCTCGTTGGGGAACTCCACCGTCGAGCCTTTGGTCACCGCCAGCAGCTTCGGTGCGAAGGCCTTGTCGCGCTGGGCCATGGACCGCGGCTTCTTCAGCGCCTGGTACTTGCGCGGCACCTGTTCCAGATAGACCACGACGTCGGATCGGTCGCTCTTTTCTTTGCCGCTGCGGTCACGAACAACCACGACGCCACCGATGCTGCCGCGTGCGGCCTCGACCGGCGGAGCCACCTTGGCAGGAGCGGCGGGGCCAACGCGCGTCGGTGTCTGAACCGGTGACGTCGGCTCTACTTCGGTCGGCGTCAACGGCACAGAGACAGGCGTCATGACCGCGGCCGACGATGGCGCTGGCGCGGCGGCCTGCTCTCGACCACGTGAATCGGGACACTCACACGGGCAGGGCGTGCAGGGCACCGCTTTGTACAGGTACTTCACGCGAGGATCCGCACCCGCCGGCTGCGCTACCGCATCCCCGCTGGCGTACACAGAAAGGAAGCCGGTTGCCAGGAAGCTGCCGACGAGAACGAGGGTTCGCAAGAGAGGATCACGGTGCGTGTGCATGGTGTTGAGTCTCAGGGGGTGTCGTCTGCGGAGGCAGATACCACGCTACTTGTCGATTGTATCGCGCTTTGTTCGTCGAACCCATCACAATCTGCTGGGTTTTTTGCAGAATTTGTCGGCGCTGTTTGCCTGCGGCTGCGCGCTTGTGCTGGGTCTGAAAGGGCTCGCGCAAACCTGTCCGATTCCGGTTTTTCCGACGAGGCTCGCCCGCGCCTGACTACTGCGGGCAGTCCGATACATCCGTCAAGTCGTCAGGCGATGCGGCCAGACCTTGCGGGTTGATCGTCGCAAACGAGTTGTCCGTCAGCGCTTTGAGAAACTCGACCAGGTCGTCGATGTCAGCCGCCGACAGCCCCAGCCGATGGATCTCGCAGTCGAGGGTGCCGAAGACTGGCTCGTCGCCTCCGCGGTTGTAAAACTCGACGACCTTGCGCAAGTGCGGCGTCGGATCGTTGGGGTCAACCTGGCCCCTTTCGGCCGGTCCGTAGTCGAACAGCGCTCCGTTGTGCATGTACGGGAAGGTCAGCGCGACATTGCGCAGGGACGGCGTCTTGAACTGCCCCTTTTCTGGCGACTGTGCCCGCACGACGCAGCGCTCTTTGGCGACAACCATACCCATGCCATCCATGACCGGAGGCACCCACCGGCACAGCGAATTCTGTTCGCAGGCCGTCTGCGTGGCGTGCGCGCAGCGATCGGCCGGGAAAATCGACGCGGGATTGCACATCGACTGCTTGTCCTTGGCATCACTAGCGTCGCTAAGGCAGTCCATGCGCACGTCGTAGCGATTCAAGCTCTCGGGCTGGTCGACACGCTGGCAGGTCAAGGCGCGGCCGTTGAACATCGCCGCGTCTTTTTCACACTGGCCAGCGGCGCGCTGCTGCCAGCCAAAGCGACCCACATCTGGACAGCTGATATTGGGGCCAAAGCCTTCGAAGCAAGCCAGGGTCGCGTCGCTGACATTGGTCACGGCGCTGCCTGCCGTGCGCTTTTCGGGGTCATCGCCGGGAACCCCGATGTTGTGAAACTGCCAGTCTGTGAAGTTCGCGCCCGAGTGACACATCACGCACTCGGCCTTGCCAACGAACAAACGCAGTCCGCGCTGGGCAGATGCCGACATCGCTGTCGCGTCGCCAGCCAGCCAGCGGTCATAGGCAGAGCCGGCTGAGCGCAAGCGGCGCATGTACGCACCAAGGGCCTTGCCCGCGTTTACGAAGATCTCGTTGATATCGCTGCGCACGGTTTCCGTCGGTGGCAGCGAGACCATATCATCGCAGGTCGGCGCGCCATACCAGCAGCCCTTGGCAAACGAAGGGGACCCGTGTCGCGGATAGACGTACTTGTTCGATCCGCTGTCCTTGCTTTCGAAGTCCGGCAGTAGCTTGCCGGCCATGGCTTCATATTCGGCGCGGTGCTTCATGAACACGCGCAGCGCCAAGTGCGCGCGGTCCGTGCCCTGTGTGGCGCCAAACTCGAACACATCGGCCGCCAGCGCCCAGGC
>JAYRFD010000244.1:0-2758 GCA_041908565.1 Polyangia bacterium
CGTCACACAGCTTGCAAGTCGCGAGACCGATGCCCTGGCCGGCGAGCGCCTGCGCGCCTATGCCGTGTACGTGTTAACTCGCAGTGGCGTCGTGACCAGCCAGTACCTGGCGTCGGTGCAAAAGACATTGGAAAACGCGTACCAGACCACGTGGAAGAAGGATCTGGCCGCGGTGTACTTGGCTGGCGCGTACAAGCTGTTGAAGCAGGATCGCAAGGCGCAAGGGGTGATGGCGGACCTGAAGTTCGGCGAGGTCACCGATGGCGAGACGGACTACGAGAACTACTACGACCCGCTGACCCGCGACGCGCAGCTTCTGTACATGCTGGCGCGCCACTTCCCAGAACGACTGGCCAAGATCGAAGGCGACGCGCTGCTTTCGCTGGTCAAACCGATCACGCAGAACCGGTACAACACGCTGTCATCGGCCTACAGCATCATGGCGTTGGAAGCCTATGCGCAGGTCGCCGAGGCTCAGCCAGCGACGGGCTTCACCATTTCTGAGGTCGCCGCCAACGGACAGCAGAAAGCGCTGAACCTGCCAGCCGGCTTGTTCCCGATCGCCGGCTTTTCGCCCGACATCGGCAAGCTGCTGATTGGTTCCAGCGGACCGCTGCGCGCGTACTACCAAGTCACGCAGTCCGGCTTCGATCTGATTCTGCCCAGCGAGCCGACCAAGCAGAAGTTGGAAGTGTTCCGCGAGTACGTGGGCGCCGACGGCAAGCCGATCTCACAGATCAAGCTGGGCGATGAGGTCGAGGTCCACGTCAAGCTGCGCAGCGTCAGCAATGCCACGCTGTGGAACCTGGCGATCATCGATCTTCTACCCGGCGGCTTTGAAGTGGTTGTGCAGCCGCCAGCGTCGGCCGGTGATCCGGAAGAGGAAGAAAAGGAAGACAAGACCGAAGACGGATCGGGCGATCGCGAAGGCCGCGAACCGGAAGCCGAGCACGAAGGATCGGATGGCGAAGGCGAAGCGCATGCAGGTGGCGACAGCGACGGTGATTCCAGTCACGCACGCCGTGTGCATCCGACGCCGGCCGCCCTGCCGTTCGCCAAGAGCAGCAGTACCTGGACGCCCGAATTCGGCGACGTGCGCGAAGACCGCGTGATCCTGTACGGCAGCATCGGCGGCGAGATCAAAGAGTTCATCTACACGATTAAAGCCACCAACCTGGGCACGTACACCATCCCGCCACTGCAAGGCGAAGGCATGTACGACCGCGGTGTCCTGGCTCGCTCGCTAGGTGGGCGGTTGACCGTCGTCAAGTAGGCCCCTCCCGCGCGCGGCTTGCGCCGTCCAGGCCGCGCAGTCCTGCCGATTTTCGACCTGTCTTCCGATCTTCCACCACAAAACAGCGCCCGATGGCTTCCCCGAAAACCCGCGCTGCGCCCGCGGCACCTTCGAAAACTACAAGCAGTTGATCATCAGTCGATAGCGTGAACAGGCCGTGCTGATGTCGGCATAGGCCATGTACGGCCGCGGATAGCGACAGAACTCAAAGCGATCGGCCCAGGTCGTGCCGGGCCTCAGATCCAAGAAGCCGCCGCCATAGGACAGCCAGACATCGACGGGATAGTCGCGGCTGCGATTGCGATAGGTCAGCTTCAGCGACGTTCCCGCCGGCACATCGAACTTCTTTGGGATCACGTCCATGCGGCAGAAGTTGTCGACATAGATGTCGACGTCTTGGCCGCTTGCGAAGGCCATGTCCGGCGGCATCGCTAGATCGGGCGGCGTGCTCAAGTCCGGGGGACTTGCCAGATCCACGACGGGTCCCGACATGTCCCGGCCTCCGCCATCAGGTCCGGTGCTGGCATCGCGCGGCGGATCGACAGAGGAGTCTTTCGACTCGGACGCCGCATCTTTCGGCTCTGGCAGATCGGGCATCGGCATCGCCAGATCGCGCGGCGTTTGAGGGTTGCCCGGCGGCTTTCCTGGGTCATCACCGGAAGCACCGCCGCGGCTGCAGCCCGACGGGACGACGAACAGTGGCAGCAGGCACAGACCAAACGCCCCCAACATCGCACGCGATTGCAGGCTGTAACTGGCTCTCATCGGCTGAGCACCCTATCACGCGTGACATCGCCGCGCCGAATTCGCAGCACCTTCCGACACGGCTTCAGCACGGGAAGTTTGATCGACCGCGAACTCGAAGATCAGGCATCAAGCACCGCAGTCCAACACGCGCACAGCGTGGCGGAAATATCTTTTCGCCACTGTAAGGGAAGGGAGATAATCGTCTCAATGTGCTCGACTTCATGGGTCCTGTTCGCAGTCGAATCTCGGTCGATTTGCACACCCGCGACAGCGGACGTCTGCAGCGTTGTTGAGGCCGCACGATGAACGCAACCGCCTTGGTCCTGCATGACGACATTCAGCGTGAAACCGCGGCTCTGGATGATGTCGACTCGCTGGATGCAGCAGCGTCGATCGCAGAGGCGCTGACCGCGCAGGGCTTCGCGGCAGAGACCCTGCCCTTTGCGGCCGACATCACGGCCATGCACAAGAAGCTTGCAAGTCGTCGCCCCGACTTCGTGTTCAATTCCGTCGAGCGCATCGACAAGGATCCACTTCTGCTGCCAATGGTTCCGCTGCTGCTTGAGCACCTGGGCATTCCCTATTCCGGCTGCGATGCGCCATCGCTGACGACGACCATCAACAAGGTCCACACCAAGCGCTGGCTGCGCGCGGCTGGCATCCCCACCGCCGACTGGGCAACCCAACACGATGCCCTGCCCTTCGCAGACACCTGGC
>JAYRFD010000245.1:0-3297 GCA_041908565.1 Polyangia bacterium
CACTCGGAATCGCCTTTGTGTTGATAGATCTCGACCAGTGGTTCCAGCGTCGCGCGGACCTGCGCCTGCCGTCGCTGTTCTTCGATGGTGCTGCCCTCGCCGTATTCCAGGCGGAACATGCGACCGTTGCTTTCGTTGGGATTGTGGGGAATGGCCAGCACGTCGCAGCCAGTTCCGGCGTCGCGGCAGGTGGCGGAAAGCTCGCGCCACAGCCCCT
The DNA here is from genome assembly GCA_041908565.1 of Polyangia bacterium. Lineage (GTDB taxonomy): Bacteria > Myxococcota_A > Polyangia > Palsa-1104 > JAEUJZ01 > JAEUJZ01. The sequence continues at coordinate 218 of JAYRFD010000245.1, forward strand.
CGATGCTTGGCTGTTCGAAGGTGGTGACGGGGGCAGGCACGCGATCGTTTCGAAAGATCACGTTGCGGTGCATCGTCGACAGCCCCGGTGCCGCGCTGTACTCATAGGCGACAAACGACGTGAAGCGGCACGCCGACGTTCGGTCATACGCCTGCTGCGCCGCCTGCTGCGTGCGAGCCCAGACCTGACCCAACAGGCCCGCGCAGACACCGCCATCGTCGCCGCAGATGCTGGCATCGCGCATCGGATCGCCGAAGGCCAAGGTCAGCCCCAGCTTGGCGATGGCGCTACCGCCGCCTTGGCGATACGAACGGCAGCCAGCGCTGTCGTAGGTCTCAGAGCCGGGCAGGGTGCAGGCTTCTACCTCGCCCAGAAACTCTGAGTGATCGGTGACCGCGACGAAGTCCAGCGGACGGCCAAGCTGGATCTGCTGCGTTCCCTGCCCGTCAGGTCCAAGCGGCGGCAGGCGCAGGGCGGCGCCGCGAGCAAAGCGATACGCATCCTCGGGCGTGTGCTTGACGTCAAACGCGTGGGCGTCAAACGAATAACCGGTGTGCACGTGCACATCGCCGAAAAACAGGCGACGCAGCGGGTCGGATGCCGCACAGGGCTCGCGCGCTTCCACATAGGGCGCAGGCGGCGCAGGCGCATCCGCCGCGGCGCAGGCCGCCAGGGCCAAGGCGGCCGCCGGACCAGCGCACCAGACGACGCGAAGACGAACGCGACCAACGAACGGATCAGAAGTCATGGCCATCACGAGGATGCGAAGAAGACATCCCAAAGGCGGCTGAGGGTCAAGGCCGCAGCGAAACAACCGACCGCATAAGCGGGCCCAAGCCGCAACCACAGGCGTGTTCCGGCGGCCGCATGCCGTCGATACAGGACCCATGGGAACAGCCAAAGGCCCACCCACACAAGCTGGCCGACTTCGACGCCCAGGTTGAAGGACAGAAGGGCCAGCAGGCGCTGTCCCGTCGGCAGTCCCGCCTCGGTCAAGGCGCTTGCAAAGCCGAGTCCGTGCAGCAAGCCAAAGGCGGCGGCCATACCCGCCGACGAACGCAGCCCGCCGGGCGAGGGATCCGACAGCGCACCCTGTCGCGTACCAGGCGATCCATGCGCATCCCTGGATCGCGCGACCAAGACCAGCGAACGCGCGACAAAGACGATGCTCAGGGCGATCAGGATCTCGATGGGGGCTTGCGGCACGCGCAGAAGGTCAAGGGCCGCGGCCACCAAGGTCACGCTGTGTCCCAAGGTAAAGGCGGTGATGCACCACAGCAGGGCTCCAAGCGACGGCACCAGCAGCATCAACGACAGCAGGAACAGCAGGTGATCGGCGCCTTGGGGCAAAGACAGGATGTGATGCAGTCCCAGGCGAACATAGCGAAAAAGAACCGCGGACCGGGGCAGCGGCGATTCGGCTGCCAGCGTCGGCAGATCCAGCCGATCGTGCCCAGCGGCAGCGCGCAGAAGATCGCTGGTCTGATGTCCGTCGCGCCACTTGATGACGACGATTAGCTCGGCTTGGGCGCTGGTGGGGGCCTGCGATGCCGGGTTGCGCTCGACCGAAATCGCATGTCCGGCCAAGCCGTGTGGAGCACCGTCGGTCGACGGCAGGCAGTCTAGCTGGGTCGCAAGCACACGACAGTGGGCTGGAAAACGCGGCCGCAGCGGCAGATCGGTGTCGAGGATTCCGTCTTGGTCATCACTTTGCAAAGGCGATCGGAGGGAAAGCAAGAAGCGATCGGGGCTGACTTCGACAAGCTGCAAGACCATCGGCAGAAGCCCATGCGCAGCGGCGCTTTGACGCAGCGAAAGCAGCGCGATCAGGCAGACGGCCCAGCGCCAACCCGACGACAGCAGCGCCCTGCGTGCATGCCGACGCGCGATCACGGCACCGAAATGTCGTAGCTCTGTCGCATTCCGCGCACCAGATCCATGCGCAAGCGACGGCGACGATCGTCCCGCAGGTCTTGGGCGACGCGAGCCGCAACGGCTTCATACGAAGGCACGGACGCCGCCACGATCGCGCTGACTTGCACAATGTGCAGGCCGTAGCTTGATGCGATCGGTGGCGAAAGAGTCTGGGCTGGCAGCGCGAACACAGCCTGCGCGAAGGCCGGGCCGAACACGGCCGTTAGCTCTGCCTCGGTCTGTTCGACGAAGTACGCGCCACGCACGAAGGGATCGCCCAGGCGCCGTGGATCGGCGCCGGCCTGCCAGTCTTGGCGCAGCGCTTCGGCCCGAACGCCGGCAGGCTGCGCGTCGTCGACTGGCTGCCCCACAAAGACATGGCGCAGCGAACGGCGAGCCGGCTGGCGATAGCTGTCGGCGTGCGCCTGGTAGTACGCGCGACGCTCGGTATCGGTTGGCTCTGCCATCGGTCCGGCCGCCAAGGCATCCAGCACAAAGTCCATCTTCTGGATCAGGCGCCGCCGAATGATGACGTCCCCACGATCGAGGTGCCGAGCCAGTGCTTCGCGATACAGGACCTCGCTGTCCAGGTAGGCATCGACGATCTGCTGACGCTCAGCCGCGCTTGGAGCATGCCCCGCGCGACGCGCGAAGTCCTGTTCCAGTCCAGCCCGTTCTTCCGTCGACAAATGGATGCGCGTGCGCGGTCTTGGCTGCAGCAGGTGATGCGCAAACAAAAGCAGCGCGCCCACCAAAAAGAACTGCAGCAGGGGCGACCGCAGCAACCACACTGACGGGGCCGCTCGCGCTAGACGAACAGGTTCGAGATCGAGTCGCCGTGGTGGATGCGCTTGACCGCTTCACCCAGCAGGCGCGCCACCGACAGGACCTTGATCTTGCCGCAGGCCTGCGCGGCCGCCGACAGCGGGATGGTGTCGCTGATGATCACTTCCGAAATCACGGATCCGCTGATGCGATCGATCGCCGGCCCCGAAAGCACACCGTGCGTGGCGCAGCAGATAACCGACTTGGCCCCTTGATCCAGCACGACCTTGGCGGCCGCGGTGGCGGTGCCAGCCGTGTCAATCAAGTCGTCGATGATGACGGCGTGCTTGCCGCGCACATCGCCGATGACGTTCATCACTTCGGAAATATTGGGCGCCGGA
>JAYRFD010000246.1:0-3036 GCA_041908565.1 Polyangia bacterium
AAAGAGAAGGAAAAAGAGAAGGAAAAAGAGAAGGAAAAAGAGGCCGCCGGCCTGCGCGATCCCTTCGGCGAACCCAAGGCCAGCAAGCCCGCCAAAGTGGCCAAGAAACCCGAGACCGGCCTGGCCGATCCGTGGGCTTCGGGCGAAGAAAAGCCTCGCAAGTCGAAGAAGAAAAAAGGCGGCGACGCGACGGCCGATGCGCTGGGTCTTTCGCCTGCGAAGTCAGGTGGCAGCAAGAACAGCGGCAAGAATCCCAGCACCATGCCCGGTGCTCTGCGCAACCCATTTGGTCCATAGCAAGGCCGCGCTCAGCGGTGCTCTGCATCCCGGCTTGCCGACGTCAAAACCTCCGCAGCTGTCGCTTCACCAGCACCGACAAGGCATCCGTCGGGATCGGCAATCGGCTTGCATCGGTCATCTTTGTCCGCAGCGCGTCACGCGTTGTCAGACCTGCGCTCTAGCGTGCTTTTCATGCACGCCATCCTCTTCTGTCCCGCGACGTTTGAGCTGTTCCTTCCCGAGCAACCGCGATCGCTGCCCGATGTGAGCGATGTGGCGGTCGCCCCAGTCCTTTTGTCCCGGCTGCGCGCACACGGCTGGCCGGCTCGCGCCCGCTTGCTAAGCCCCAAGGCGCCGCAAGCCGCCGGTTCGGTTCCGGGGACCTTGGTGCAGCTGATCGATGCGCTGCCGCTTCTGGCGCAGCCGCCCGATGCCAACTACGATCTGACCTATTCGCCTGCCCTGCGGGCCTGGCATCGCGCGGCACGCCTGGCGCTAGAGCTTGTGCGGCGGGGACGCCTGACCTTCCGCTTGACGCCGCATGGTCGTGCGCGCACCGCAGCGCGAGGGCTGCGCAGCGATGCAACGACCGCAGAAAAGGCCCGCCCCGTTTCCGCGACGTGGTGGGAAGCGCGCTGGCACCTGTGTTCCCCCGCCAGTGGCGCCGCACCGCTGTTTCCCGACGAACGCGCAGCCGCCTTGCGCATCATCGCCGAGCTTCCCGAGACCATCGCGGTGGCCGAAGACGCGCGAGCTAGCGCCCACACCACGCTGCTAAGCGGCCCGCGCATTCTGCAGCGCTTCTTGGATGCCTGTGCCGACTTGCTGGTGCGCGAAGCCAGCCGACGCGGGGCGCTGGTTCGTCTGCGGGGCTGCTCGGCCTATGCCTGGGAACAGCGCCTGGTGCGAGCGCTGGGCGAAGATCGCGCGACATTTTTCTGGCCCAGCCCGTCGAGCCGTGACGCAGCAGACCCCAGCCAGCCCAGCTACCAAGAGGACGAGTCCGCCATCGCCAGCGAAGTCAACGCCTGGGCCGCCGAGCAAGCGCGCGCCATGGTGCAGACCTGCACGCTGTCGCTTTTGTCTTCGCCCGGTCGCTGGTCAGCGGCTGAAAGCTTGGCCGATGTGCAGCGTCGCATGCTGCGCCCGGCCACGCTTTTGGCCAGCACGCTGCTGGAAGGACAGCCGGCGCCACGGACCTTGGTACTGCGTCCGCCAGCCGGCGCTCCCGCCGTTCACACCATCGCCGCAGCCAGCCAGCCCCGACCGGGCCTGCGACTGCCGACGCGGCCGGCTGCCCAAGCCGCCTAGCCCGCAGCTAGAGCAGCCGGGCAGAAGCCGACGCGACGCGGCTTACAGCGACTGCAGAAAGCGCGTCAGGGCCGCGTGAAACGCATCCGGCTTTTCCAAGTGGGGCGAGTGCCCGCAGTCGGAAAACACAAGCTCTTCGTACGCGCCGCCGTTTTGCCGATAGGCATCCAGCACCGCTCGCGTCTGCCCCACCATCGGCTGCGGCGGGCACACTTCCGGTCCCGGCCAGCCGGGCACCGCGCCGATCTGCCCCAGAAACGACATGTCGAACAGCGAGGTATCCGACACGATCTGATCGTCGGTGCCGCGCACCCACAGCACCTTGGGCTGCGGCTTGACTTGAGCAAAGCCCGACACATTGCAGTACTTGGGCGAGATGGCGTTGTTGGTCCCCTGCGACCCCGGTGCGAAGCCTGGCCAGTTCGGGGACGTCGCGGCGCTGCCGGGATAGTGGGCATCGCCCAGCGTCATCTCGAAGGTCGAGTCCAGGGCCCACTCTTCGTCCTGGGGCGACAAGCGGAACGGCGGCTTGAAATAGAAGGCCCGCATGATGTTGCGCGGCGATGTCGGGGCTTCGTCACTGCGATCCTTGCGACCCAGCCGAGCGACGAAGTCGGGGTTGGCGCCGGCGCCACCGCTGCCTGCGAAGTCTGGGAAACACGGCGTGCCCGAAAGCCCATGCGTGCCACCAAAGCCATAGGGCGACATCGGCGCTTCCAGCACCAAGCCGGCGACGTGCTGTGCGTGATCAAGCGCGTACTGCAGGACCACCGCTCCGCCAACTGACCAGCCCAGAAGAACGATGGGCGGCCCTTGGTCCAGGCCCAGCGCAACCACCAGGCTGTGCAGGTCGTCGCTCCAGTCGCGAAGGCCACGCGTCGCGTCGACCGGCAGCGATTCGGTGCGACCGTAGCTGCGCAGGTCGGGCGCATAACCGACAAAGCCCGGCGGCAGCTGCGCAAGCTCGCGGCGAAAGAACACGCCGCTGGACACGTTGCCGTGCACGAACAACACGGGACGATCGCCAGCCTGCCCCGGTCCTTGCAGGACGTGCATGGTCAAGCGTGAAGTCTGAACAGAGCGCGAGGTAATCGCATCGCGAGCGGGCATTGCGGGCTCCTTGCTGGTTTGCCCCAGGATACGGCAGTGAAGCCCCGTCTGTGCGATCGGAAAGCGCCCGAAACGGACGTCGATCAGCCGCGCAGACGAACCGACTTGGGCAGGATGGAAAACGAAGCGGGCAAGCGGCCCGGTGCTTCTCCGTCGATGTCCAGCAGAATCGGGACCGGCTTGGCGCTGCCATCGGGGTCTTCGACCGGCTCGATGCGGACGCTGCGTCCCCGCAGGCACGAGATCTTGGGCAAGGAAAGGTGCGTCCCGGCATAGATGTGCCGACCCAGGTTGACCTTTTCCGCGAAGCTCAGATCGCCGATCACGATGATGTCG
>JAYRFD010000247.1:0-2713 GCA_041908565.1 Polyangia bacterium
GAGGGCGATGGTGGTGCGGTTGCAGCGGTCGGAGACAAGGCAGCGGGTGAAGAAGGGGCGAAGGGCGAGGGAGGGGCGGGCGAAGGAGGGGCGGGAGGGGCCGCGGGCGTGGGCTCGTTGGCTTTGCACCAGTCGACGACATCGGCGGGCAGTGCGGCCAGAAAGTCGCTGGGGTCGCCGACTGCGGTTCGTTCGTGCGGGCGGGCGTGATACGAGATCTCGACGCGGTCTTTGGCGCGCGTGATGCCAACGAACAGCAGGCGACGCTCTTCGGCGTCGTGCGCGACATCTAGCTGCAGGCCACGACCCAGGGGCAGAAGTCCCTGGTTGATTCCCGACAGGAAGACATGGCGCCACTCAAGCCCCTTGGCGGCGTGCAGCGTCAACAGACGCACGGCATCGCCAACCGGCGCCCGACGATCGACCACCGTATCGGCTTTCGCATCGGCTTTCGCAGCGGCAGTCGCGTCGTTCCTTGGATCGACGGGCACATCGGCGGGCACATCGGCGGGCACATCGACGCCCGCAGCGTTATCACCCCGCGTGCCGTCCGATCGAGCATCGCCGCGCGTGATTTCAGCTTTGGCGCTATCGGGCGTGCCAGGGGCGTCGTTCGTTTGGTTTGGGATGCGCGTGGCTTCGGTGCCGGCGTTGCTGCTTGCGTGGTCGGTGGCTTGGTCGCTGTCGTCAAGGTCGGGGCTCTCGTCGTGTTCGATGCAGGGCAGGCCGCGGGCTTCCAGGGCTTGCCGCACCAGGGCTGCTTGGGCGCGCAGGCGGAACAGCACCGCGATCTCGCGCGCTGGCACCCCCGACGAAAGCAGGCGAGCGATGCGCTCGGCCAGATACAGCGACTCGGCCACGGGATCGTGGTGACGCCGGATGACGATGCGCTCGCCCGAGCCGCGCACGGCGCGCAGACCAAAGGCGGCCCGCTCGACGGCGGGCTGCATGCCCAGGACCGCCCGTGCTCCATCGACGATCTGCCGCGTTGAACGGTAGTTGCACGACAGCGCATGCGTTCGACACGCGAAGTCCGCTTCGGCCCGCGCAAACAGCGAAGGTGCGCTGCCGCGAAAGCCATAGATCGCCTGATACGGATCGCCGACGGCAAAGAACGATGCACGGGGTCCGCGCAGCGCGCGCAAAAGCGCCAGATCGCGCTCTTCGCAGTCCTGCATTTCATCGACCAGGACGGCCTGCGGCAGCCAGCCGTGCGCGGTGTTTTCCGTCGGGACAGCTGCCGCACCGCTCGCTTCCTCGTTCCCTGCGTGGTCGGCTGCATACGCGGACAGAAGATCGGTGGCCACATCGATCAGGTCGTCGAAGGAAAGCGCGTTGCGTTCCCGCTTGGCCTGCGCAAACAGCGTGGCTAGGCGATCCAGATCGCTCGGCTTGGAATCGGCGGATCCGACGCTGCGCAGGCGCTTTCGCAGCGTCTTGCGGCGGCCCACGCGCAGGCGGTGCGCGCGGATCAGGTCGGCCCACAGCGTGCTGGTTTCTTCAGTGTCCAAGATCGAAAAGTCGGCGCTGTAGCCGCGCTGCGCGATCGGCAGCGCACGTCGCAGCAGCGTGCAGGCCACACGGTGGAAGGTGCCGGTCAGCCACAGCGCGCCGTCGGGCAGCGGAGCATCGAAGAGCTGTGCGATGCGCTGCCGTAGCTCTGCCGCGGCGCGGTTGGTAAAGGTCAGAAGCGCAATGCGCTGCAGCGGCACGCCATGGCACACGTGCAGGACCAGCACGCGGTGAACCAAGACCGTCGTCTTGCCCGACCCCACCGGCGCACGCACCAAGACCGCCGGATCGTCCGAGAGCACCGCCGCAAGCTGTCCGGCGTCCAAGTGCTGCAAACGCCGATGAACCTGCGGGTGGTGGACGCGCAGCGCGTCCAGACGGGCCTGCAGGTCGGCCGGGATCGGCGGAGGCTCGGAAGCACATGCCGGCAGCCCGTGGTCGGCCGTTGATCCATGCAGCGTTTGACCGGGACGCCGTGCCGGATCGACGTGTTCGGTCGCGTTTGATCCGTCGGATGCGCCCCCTTCTGCGGGGCCCGGTTGCCGAGCGTTCTCAAGCGGTCGAATCGAGCCAGGCGATCCAGGCGATCCAGTCGATCCAGTCGATCCAGTCGAGCCAAGCGGGCCCGTCGACCGCGTCGATCGAAGCTGCCTATGCAGGCCCTTCCACATCAGCGGTCGGTGGATCGCGGGGGCTGCGTGGGCTGCGGCGGCAGCAAGGGTCTGGGCACAGAGCCGTCGGCCGCCAGCTGATATCCGGCGGCCAGCTTGTCGTTGGCGGCGGCTTCGCTGTCGGGGCGCTCGCCCACCAGATCGTCGAAGCGTCGCTGCAGGCGGACGGCGGTGCGCAGGGCCCGATCTCGTTCGTTCCCGGCGACTTCGACCACCAGAGCCCCATCGGCGGGGACGGCGACTTGCTGCGCGATGGCTTGCCACAGCCGCCGGCTGACGGCATCGGACGACAGCCAGTCGGCCAAGCCAGGGCTGTGGACGCGCAGCACCAAGCGCGCGCCGTTTCGTTCGGGGGCGGCCTGGCTCTTGACCTGGCTCATCAGAAGATCAGCGCCCGAGACACGCGCGGCCGCCAAGCGCGCAAGCACCTCGGCCCAGCGCTCGCTGACTTGGGCCCACGGAATGCGCGCCGCCGCCGGCACAGGCATCGCCGCCGTCGGCGGTCGGATGCCAGCGGGCACCGGCACATC
>JAYRFD010000248.1:0-4007 GCA_041908565.1 Polyangia bacterium
CCAGCTGTCCTGGAACGAGCCCTACCCGAACCCACAGGCGAACCCGCGGATGGCAGCTCGGGGCTGGACTCAATCGCCAACGAACAGCGCCTGCACTCGACCATCGAAGCCGTGCTGCTGCGCTGGAATGAACCCTTGGTTCTGGCGCTGGAAGACCTGCACTGGATGGACCCAAGCAGCCTTGCGCTGCTGCGCCGACTTGGTGATCTGGCCCAGGATCGCCCGCTGCTGATCGTCGGTACCTATCGCGATGACGAACAGCCCACGCTGCCCCGCGATCTGCCGCGAGCCCAGGTCCTGTCGCTGGGCCGCATGTCACGCAGTGGCACCAGCGACCTGTGCGCCGCCATGCTCGGCAGCGCCCACGTCACCCCCGAGCTCGTCAACCGCATCTACGAAGAAACAGAAGGGAACCCCCTTTTCATTGTCGAAGCGGTGCGGATGTTGGCAGAGGAAGCGGGGTCGCTGTCGGCGATTCGCACGCCAGATCTGCTGCGCGAATACGTGCCGGGCAGCGTCCGCAGCGTGCTGCGGCGACGTCTGCAGCGCGTGCCAATGTGGGTCGAACCGACGCTGTATGTGCTGGCGGTGGCTGGGCGCGAAATCGATCTGCGTCTTCTGCGCGCCTTGGAGGCCGATCCCGATGCCTGGCTAGAAGCCGGTGCCAGCGCATCGGTCTTGGTGGTGCGCGAAGGTCACTGGCGATTCGCGCACGACAAGCTGCGCGAGGAGCTGCTGGCGCAGCTTTCGCCCGACGAAAAGCAGGCGCTGCATCTGCAGGTCGCGATTACGCTGGAACGATCGACACCCGATGCCCGCAGCATCGCGGCCGCTCTGGCGTACCACTATCGCGGCGCCAGTCAGCCTCTGCGGGCCGCGCACTATGCTGAGCTGGCCGGCGAGCAAGCCTTGGCGGCCGGTGCACTTTCGGAAGCAGTGCGACAGCTGGTCGATGCGCTGGAACAGCAGGGCCAAGTGACGGCGCCGTCCAAAGAGCACTCGCTCGCTCGCTTGCGCACGCTGCGTCTTTTGGCCAGCAGCTACGCCGGCTTGGGGCGTCATGTCGACTGCATCCGCACGTCGCTGTCGGCTCTGCAGGAACTGGGACGTCCACTTCCCGAACAGCCAAGCGCGCTGCACACCGCGACCTTCCGTGCGCTGTTTGATGAAGGGCAGCGCAGGCTGCTTCAGCCGGTCTCAAGCGATGCGTTGTCAGCGGAACAGCAGCGCGAGTTTCTTCGCTTGTGGTCGGCGTGCAGCGAAGCGCTGTTTTCAGTCGGCGATACCGAACGAGCCTTCTTGGGTTCGCTGTGGGCGCTGCAAGCCGCCGAGCAGCTGAAAGATGCGCCCATGCAGGCGCTGTACAGCGCGCTGATCGGCTTTGTTCTGCAGGCTGCCGGTCTGCATGCGATCGGCCGCGGGTATCTGCAGCGGGCTGATCACGACCTTGAACGCAGCAACAGCCCACAGACCGAGCTACGCATCCATCGGCTGCGCGGTCTGATGCAGCTACAGCGCGGCCACTACACAGTCGCGCTGCGTACGCATGCCGAGTGCGCCGAGCGAGCCCGTCAGCTGGGCGACGACCATGCCTGGCTGGTCTGCCAGCAAGTGCAGAGCGCCATGCACTTTTGTTGGGGTGCGCACGCCCGAGCCGAAGATCTGCTGGTGAACGTGTTGGCTGTGGCGGAACAGAAAGGGATTCGGCGCTATGCCTTGTCGGCTCGCCTGCTGCAGACGGCGCTGTGGCTGCGACGAGGTCAAGCGGACATGGCAGAAGCCGCCCTGCAAGCCGTGCACAAAGAAACCAATGGCGAAGAGCTAGAGCCGCTGCTGCGAGCCCCCGATCGCGCCCTGCAGGCCCGGCTGCGCTTTGCGCAAGGGTATCTGGACGAAGCCTATGCGCGGGTGCAGCACGCCTGGGTTGCGCAGGAAGCCATTCGCACGCCGCTTCCGACGCTGCTGGAGTCGCGATACTCGCTGATCGACATCGTCCTTACTTGCCATGAAGAACGCTGGCCCTTCGCGCGCCGTGATGGTCTTTCCCTGTGCGAACAGATGGTTCGCAGCCTGCAAGATCAGGCGAAGCGCGTCCTGTATTTCCAGCCGCGGGCCTTGATCAGCCAAGCGCGCTTGAGCTGGCTTGTCGGAGCCCCCCCCGATGTGCGCGCTGCGCTGGCCGCACTGACCGAAGCGCTGTCGCTGTCGCAGCGCTTGGGCATGCTGTACGACGAAGGCCTGGCCCATGCTTATCTTGGGCTGATTTCTGCCCATGCCGGTGCGCCGTATTGCGATCCGATCACGCCGGGCGGTCCAAGTCTGACGGGACCCCAGTGGCTGCCACGAATTCTGGGCGGCCCGCCGCTGTGGCCACCGGCCCGCCATCATCTGCGCCAGGCCGAAGTGCTGCTGCGAGCCACCGCATCGCCCGCAGAATTCGAACGAGTCCGCAGCGCTTTGCAAGCGCTGACCCGTGTTCATAAGACCGCATGAACGGCGCGGGCAGCGGGTGCGCGAAGGCTACGTCCTCTCGTCGGGGTGTTCGTCGAAATAGGCCTTGCGGCTTTCGCGCGTGATCTCGATTTCGATATCGTCCAGCGCCCCCGAAACGATGCGGGCTTGGCAGCCCAAGCGCGAGCTAGCCCGCACATCAAACGCTTTGTCGAGGATGTCTTCTTCGCGATCTTTCTGGGGGCTAAGCGAGCGCAGGCCCTTTTTCACATAGACGTGGCAGGTCGAGCAGGCACAGACGCCTCCGCAGGCATACCCGACCTGCGCATGGATCTTCTTGGCCGCTTCTAAGATCGATGTCCCGACGGGAACTTCGATCGACTTGGGTCGCAGTCCCACATCGGTGGCGTCCACGAAGTCATTTACGAACGTGATGGTCGGCATAGTCGTGTCTTCCCGTCAGCGCGAACCGCCGACATCGCGGTCACGCGGGGCCGGCGGCTCGATGGGCTGAGCCTGGCTGGGGATCGCTGCGTGCGCGTTATCAACGCCGTGCGCATGCTCGACCGCCGCTTCGATCTCGGCGACCGCACGACCCGATACAGCGGCACTTAGGCTGTGATCCATGCGGCGCTGCGCAAAGTCTTTGCTGGCGACATCCAGCGCCGCGATGGCATCCGCGATGCGTCGGTGATCCGCTCCCTGCCGGGCGGCCTCTAGCGCCGCGCGCGCACTGTCAATGGCCTGCCGTTCCGCTGGCGACAGCAGCAGGCCGTCTCGCCGCAGCGCCCCATCCAGCGCGGTCAGGATGCGCTCGGCTTCGATGCGTTGCGTGATCAGCAGGCGTTGCCGCAGATCGGACTCGCCATGCTCAAAGCTATCCAGCAGCATCTGTTCAACTTGATCGTCGGTCAGGCCATAGCTGGGCTTCACTGTGATGTGCGCTTCACGACCCGAAGTCAGCTCGCGCGCAGTGACCGCCAGCAGGCCGTTTTCGTCGATCAGAAAGCTGACCTCAAGCCGGGCCATGCCCGCCGCCATGCGCGGAATGCCCGTCAGCTTGAAGCGAGCCAGCGATCGACACTCGGCCGCGGTCTCGCGTTCGCCTTGCACGACGTGCAGGTCAAAGCCCGTCTGTCCATCGGCATAGGTCGTGAACACCTGCCGCGCTCCGGTGGGCACCCGACTGTTGCGCGGAACGATCTTTTCGACGACGCCGCCCATCAGCTCAAGCCCCAGCGAAAGCGGCGTCACGTCGATCAGCAGCGCGTCGGTGCGAGCGTTCTGCAGGATGTCGGCCTGCACCGCCGCCCCCAGCGCCACCACCTGATCGGGATCCAGATCGCACAGCGGCTGCTTGCCAAAGATCTGCGCAACAAACGCGCGAACCATGGGCACTCGCGTCGCGCCACCGACCAGCACCACGCCGTCCAGATCCTGCGGCGATAGCTCTGCATCTTTCAGCGCCCGACGACACGGCGCTGCGGTCCGCTGAACAATCGGAGCAATCGCCGCTTCAAGCTGCGCCCGCAAGATCGTGACCTGCTGACCATCCG
>JAYRFD010000249.1:0-1595 GCA_041908565.1 Polyangia bacterium
CCTGCGCGGGTTCTTGGCGGCGTCCCGCTCGACGGAAGACGAGCGTGGCTCCAGTCCGGAGCCATTCCTGGAAGAGATCCGCCCCAGCGAGCTTTCGCGCATACAGCACTGGAGTGCTCTTTTGCGCGCACGGCGCGAGGCGTCGGGTCTGTCGCGCAAGCTGCTGTCAGAGCTATCCGGCGTGCCCGAGGCCGCGCTGCAGCGTCTGGAAGAGGGCACCTATGCCCCCAGTCAGATGGCGCTTTTGCACCTGCTGTCGGTGCCGCAGCTCAAGCTTGAGACATCCGATCTGCCGTGGGAAGCCAGCGCCATCGACCCGAACTTGGCGCTGAACTGCTGGCTGGCCCCAGGCTTTGATCCCGTCAAGATGGTCAAAGAGCTGTCGCTGCAGGTCAACGGCAACGGTGGTCACATCGAACAGAGCTATCTGTACATGGACCACATGAGCGCCGCGCACTGGTGCGCGATTGCCGAGCAGAAAGACTACGACGCGATGCAGTCGAGCATGCCGCTTGACCGCTGCGCCGCGCGCATCCTGCGCTACGTCGGCAACACCGGCATCGACATGATCGCGCTGGGTCCGGGCAGCGCTCGCAACGAGGTCTGGCTGGTCAAGCAGCTTCTGGTGCAGGCCGGCCACGCCGATCTGCGGCTGTACCTTCTGGACATCAGCCAGCCGCTTCTGTCCGTCGCCTATCGCCACGCGGCAGAGGTCTTGGCCGACTACGGCGGGGCGGTGTTTGCCATCCAAGGCAACTTCCACCACCTGCCGCGCTACGGCCAGCTGCTGTACTCGCCAAGGCGGGCGCACCGACGGCGCCTGATCACGATGCTGGGGCACACCTTCAGCAACCTGGAAAACGAGCTGCGCTTTATGCGCAACAGCTTGGTGGGCTTTGCGGCGGGCGACCTGCTTCTGATCGACTGCCGAATGGCCTATGCACCGGCCGACCGCCCCGACGAGATCATGGCCAAAGATCCGACGCTGGCCGGTCGTCGATCATCCGATCTGCGCAGCCGCTGGGACGAGTTTCTGGCCGGGCCCTTCCGTCGCTACGGATCAGACAAGTGCGAAGTCGACATCGTGCCGACCCTGGACATGAGCTGCGCGATTCCGGGCAGCTACGGCGTCGATCTGCGGGCCGTTGTGCGCTCGGGCGGGGGAGAGCGAGAGTTTTCGGTGTACTACGGGCGTCGCTACGATCCCTCGCTGCTGATCCAGGCCCTGCGACGCGAAGGCTGGGATCTGGTGGACCAGTTCCACTACGGCGGCGATTCCAGCCCGTGCAACCTGCTGCTGCTGCGCAAGCGCGGGTAACAGCACGCAACGGGGCGACGGACAAGGCCGGGGGGGCTGGTCGTCAGGGGCGCGACCGTCGGCTGCAAGGACACGGCCCAGCGGTCGGCCCCCGCGACCGCGGTGCCGGCGCCTAGTAGCGAGGAACGGAGGGATCGACTTCCGTTGACCAGGCTTCGATGCCGCCGCGCAGGTTGTAGACGTTGCGGAAGCCGCGCTGCAGGATCTGCTCGGCTGCCGCTTGGCTGCGCATGCCGTGATGGCACAGGAAGACCAGCGTCGTGTCCTTGGGCAGCGC
>JAYRFD010000250.1:0-2310 GCA_041908565.1 Polyangia bacterium
ACATGGCGGCGCCACTCAAGGTCTTGAGTGCGACGGTTTCGCCAAGCTCGCGGTCGACGGCGCGATACACGGTGCCCATGCCGCCGGCGCCCAGAAAGCCCGTGATGCGATACAGTTCCCAGTCGCGCAAAGGCAGCAGATCGCTGCCGCGCACTGACACGACGCTGTCGTCGGATTCGCCCTCTTGGTTGGCGTCAATGGTGCGTTCCAGGCTGTCTTGCGATCGCGCGGCCAGCACCACGGCTTCGGCTACATCGGCGAACTCGGGATAGCCCACGGCAACGGCCCGCTCGTCGCTGGTCGACAGCGGATTGACCGACTCATCCGATGCGATGGTCGGCGCAGACAAGTTGCTTGCCGCGGAAGGCGGCCGCTTGCTGTCGGCGCTGCGAAAAAGCGGCAGCTGACCCGAACCGCGCGCTGAAGGCTTCTGATCTTTCGCCATGCGCCGTCGCTGCGAACCCCGCGATCAGTATACGGTGGGACGGGGGGCGGCAGAGCAGCGAATTTGCTGGGAACGTGGTCGGCGGTTGGTCAATCGGCAGGCGACGAGGCTTGGTTCGTCAGGCGGATCCCGTCGGTCAGTGCTGCGTGCGCAGGTCTTCGAGGTCGGCGAGATAGTGCTTCATGTAGTCGCGCACAACCGCTTCGATGTCTTCGGCGCTGGGCAGTTCCAGAAGCGACGCCACCAGGCGCTTGGCTTCTTCGGCGTGGGCCTGCCGCAGCACCCGCTTGACCAGCGGCAGAGCGACGGCGCTCATCGACAGGTCATCCAGTTCCAAGCCCAAAAGCACGATGGAAAACAGCGGGTCACCGGCCATCTCGCCACACATCGCCACACGCTTGCCGGCAGCATGACCCGCATCCACGGTGCGCTTGACCATGCGCAGCACCGCGGGGTGCAGCGGCTGATACAAGTACCCGACGTGCTCGTTCAAGCGATCGAGCGCCAGGGCGTACTGGATCAGGTCGTTGGTGCCGATGGACATGAAGTCGCACTCGCGCGCCAGGTGGTCGGCGACCATCACGGCCGAGGGCATTTCGACCATGATGCCGACGGGGATGTCCTCGGCAAACGGCAGACCTTCGCGGCGTAGCTCGGCCTTGCACTCTTCCAGGATGGCCTTGGCGGCGCGTAGCTCTTGCACGCCTGAGATCATCGGGAACATGAGGCGCATGCGCCCGTGCGTCGACGCGCGCAGCAGGCCACGCAGCTGGGCCTTGAACAAGGCGGTCTCGCGCAGGCACAGCCGCAGCGAACGCAGACCCAGCGCTGGGTTCGGCTCTTTTTCCGTCGGAACGCCCAGCGAAGCACCGACCATCTTGTGCAAAAACGGAGCGACCTTATCGACACCCAGATCGAACGTACGGAAGGTCGCAGGGAACGGAGCCACGCGTCGCACGACGCCGCGCGCGTGCATGAAGTGCTCTTCTTCGCGCGGCAGATCGGCTCGATCCAGGAATAGGAATTCGGTGCGGTACAGGCCAATGCCCTCGGCGCCGTAGTCCAGCGCATAGGGCACTTCGTCGGGCATCTCGATGTTGGCCAGCAGGCCAACGCGCGCGTGATCTTTGGTCTCGGCCGGCGCATCGCGATCGCCCAGCAGCGCTTCGATGCGCTTGTGCTGACTGCGCGCCTTGAAGCGGTACTCTTCGACCTGCTCATGCGTCGGGCACAGGATCACTTCGCCGCGATTGCCGTCGACCACCAGCAAGTCACCGCTGCCGATGGCTTCGGTGATGGTGTCCAGACCGACGACGGCCGGAATACCGAAGGCCTGCGCCAAGATCGACGTGTGTGACGTGCGCCCGCCCGCATCCGTGACGATGGCAGCCACCAAGCTCTTGTGCAGATGCACGGTATCAGCCGGCGACAGATCGTGCGCCACCACCACCGAGCCCTGCGGCGGCGGCACCTGCGGCGCATCGGTCGCGGGCGTGCCATCCAAGTTGCGCAGCACCTGTTCACCGACGAACTCGACGTCGCTGCGGCGCTCGCGGAAATACTCCTGATCGATGGCGTCGAAGCGCTGCTTGATCTCTTCGACGGTCTTGTGCAGCGCCCACTCGGCGTTGATCTTCTCGTCGCGGATGCGGCGACGCGTCGGATTGATCAGGTGTTCGTCGTGCAGGATCAGCTGGTAGGCCTCCAGGATGACCCCGGTCTGTTCTTCGTCGGTCTCGCGCAGCTTGCGCTTCAGGCGTTCCAGCTGCAGATCGGCGCGCGATACCGCTTCATCCAAGCGCACAAGCTCAGCAGAGGTCTCTTCAGCGGGGATGTGGCGCTTGGGGACCTTGATGCGGCGCCGG
>JAYRFD010000251.1:0-6896 GCA_041908565.1 Polyangia bacterium
AGGTCGAGGCACCGCAGCGCAACTACCCACGCGCGCTGTTCATCACCGTGCTTTTGGTCGCCGGTTGCTACACCATCCCGGTCTTCTTCGCGGCCGGCAGCGGCATTCCGGCGGGCGCTTGGACCACTGGATCGTGGGTCGATATTGGGCAGCGCCTGGGCGGATCTGGCGTCGGCATTGCAATCGCTCTGGGCGGTGCTCTGTGCGGCATCGGCATGTTCAACGCGCTGGTCCTGTCGCATTCGCGGCTGCCCTTGGCCATGGTTCGCGACGGCTTGCTGCCGGCGTGGATCGGCAAGCGCAGCGCCGAGACCGGAGCCCCCAAGCGAGTCCTTCTGATCGCCGCCGTGCTGTACATCGCGTGCATGGGTCTGGGCTTCCGCCGCTTGGTGCAGATCGACGTGATCTTGTACGGCGGGGCGATGCTGCTGCAGTTCGTCGCGCTGATCGTCTTGCGCATTCGCGAGCCCAGCCTGGCCCGTCCCTTCCGCATCCCCGGCGGCCTGCCCGGTCTGTTCGCGCTGGCCGCCCTGCCCATGGGGCTTTTGGGCATGGCGCTGTGGTTTGGTCGTGGCGATGGCACCGCTGGCATGTGGGGCATGAGCGCGGTCCAGACCGGCTTTGTGATCGCGGCGATCGGTCCCGTGCTGTACGCGGCGCAGTGTCTGTGGCGCTTCCTTTCGGTGGCCGGCAACCTGTCGCGATCGTCGATCGCTGGGCTCAGCGACGATCTGCACGAGCCCAAGCCGCTGGCTCATCATGCCGCCACGGCTGCCACCGCGGCCGCCGTTTCGTCTTCAGTCATCGCCGGCCTGCACTAAGGGCTCGCGCGCTGCGCAGGCTGCGGGGCCTTGGACCAAGCGCTTGCCGGGGCCACAGCCGCCTATGCGACACTTGAGGTCATGAACCCTGGCCTGTCGATCGCCCTGCGTCGTGCTACCGAAGCAGACATTCCTTGGCTTGAGCGCTGGGACTCTGATCCCGATGTGATTCGCGCGACCAGCGATGTTCCTCAGGACCGGGCGTTCGGTGGGCTCGACTGGCAAGCCGAGCTTTTGGGGACGTCCGATGTCAGCTTCTATCTGATCGGTGAGCTTGTCGGCGAGCCGGGCAATCCGTCGGGCAGTGAGCAGGGCAATGAGCCGGGCAGGCGGCCGATCGCCGCGCTGCAGATCGTCGATCCGCACGTCGAGCCAACGCACTACTGGGGCGAGGTCGAGCCAAACCTGCGCGCCATCGACATCTGGATTGGCGACCCGCAAGATCGCGGTCGTGGGTACGGCACAGAGCTAATGCGCCAGGCTCATGCTCAGTGCTTTTCGGACCCGGCGGTGCGAGGCATCCTCATCGATCCACTGGCATCGAACGTGCGTGCCATCGCGTTCTATCGGCGGCTGGGCTATCGATCGCTGGGGCGGCGAATGCTGGACGATGATGACACTGAGGTCATGTGGCTCGATCGCGCGACCTACGAAGAACGCAGCGGATCCGACGGGCGCGGCCGCTGATCGCGGGCTGTCTCTGCAACCGCACGCGGCCAATCGATCCCGGGGTTGCGATGCATCAGCCGGCGCGTTCGGTGCATCGGGGATGCCTTTGCTTGGGGGCCTGGCGATGGCGGGATGCGGCCTGGCTGATGCCCAAATTTTGGAACTAGCGCGCTTCGCGCAGAAGCTCGTCAGCGTGGGCACGGCTCTTGTCGGTCAGACGGGCCCCGCCCAGCATGCGAGCGATCTCGTCGCGGCGCTCGGCCGCGGTCAGTGTGCGTACCCGCGTGGTGGTGCGGCCGCCGCTGACCTGCTTTTCCACCCGCAGGTGATGATCGGCATAGGCTGCGATCTGCGCCAGGTGCGTGATGCACAGCACCTGACGATGGCGCGCCATGGCGCGGATGTGGCGACCCACGCGATCGGCCGTGGCGCCGCCGATGCCCGAATCGACTTCGTCAAAGACGCAGGTGGCGACGCTGTCGGCCTGTCCGATGACGCCGCGCAGGGCCAGCATGACGCGCGATAGCTCGCCACCGGATGCGATGCGGGCCAGCGGCCGCGCCTCTTCGCCGACGTTGCTTCTTAGCAACAGCTCGCAGCGATCCCAGCCATCGCGGCTTAGGCGGCAGGGCTTGCCATCGACATCGAACAGCAGCGCCGGTTCGTCGCCTTTTTGGGCCGGTCGACGCTCCAGACGCACTTCGATCTGCGCCCCCTTCATCGACAGATCATCCAGCGCCGCGCTGGCTTCTTTGGACAGCTTGGCCGCCACCTGCGCGCGTGCTGCTTGCAGGCGCGTGGCCACTTGCGCTGCCGCCTTGCGAGCCGCATCGACTTCGACCTGAACGGTGGCGCGGTGCGCTTCGTGCTGCTGCAGGCGCGACAGTTCTTCTTCCATGTCCGCGCGCTTTTTGATCAGCGATGCCATGTCGGGTCCGTGCTTGCGCAGAAGACGCGACAGCAGGTGCAGACGATCGTCGATCTCGGTTAAGCGTTCTGGATCGGCGCGCAGGTGATCGGCGTAGCGGCGCAGCGCGTGCGCGGCATCTTCCAGCAGGCCCTCCGCCTCGCTGAGCTGAGCGGCAAGAGGCGCCAGGTCGCGATCGATGGCGCCCAGATCGGTCAGCTCGCGCCGCAGCGTGGACAGGCGTTCCAGCACGGCGCCTTCGCTGCTGTACAGGACGTCTTCGCCTCGACGAGCGGCCCCGTGCAGCTTGCCGGCACCGCGCAGGCGCTTCTGTTCTTCGCGCAGCGACTCGTCTTCGCCCGGCTGTGGATCGGCGGTCTGCAGCTCGTCGAGCTGAAAGCGCAGGAATTCTTCGCGTTCGGCGCGCGCGCGTTCGTCCAGCGATGCGGCGTGCAGCCGCGACACGGCCCCTTCCAGCGTGGCAAAGGCCGCCGCCATCTGCGGCAACAGATCGGCGACGGGACGCTTGTCGGATCGCGCTGTGCCCGTGCCTCCACCGAGCCCCCCGCCCATGCAGCGATCGAGCAGCGGCAGGTGCTGACTGGCATCCAGCAGCGACTGGTGTTCGTGCTGACCGGCGATATCGATCAGGCCCCCGATGACCTCGCCCAAGGTCTGCACCGTCGACAGCTGGCCACCGACATAGACCCGTCCGCGGCCGCGACCCGATGCGATGACGCGACGCACGACCAGCCCTTCTTCGCCGCGGCGACTGCCTTGTGATTCGTCGCCGCTTTCCAGGCCCAGGCGGTTCAGGTGTTCGTGCAGCGCGCGCGCTGGTTCGCTGCCGGCGGGCGGTGCGAAGATGGCTTCGATGCGGGCTTCGTCGGCGCCGCTGCGGATCAGATCGGCGGGCGCTCGGCCGCCACGCAGCAAGGAAACCGCGTCCAAGATCAGCGACTTGCCGGCGCCTGTCTCGCCTGAAATCACGGTCATGCCGGGCCCGAACTCCAGCTCGACTTCATCGAGGATCGCGAAGTTGCTGATGCGCAGATAGGTCAACATGATGCGGGCATCCTAGCGCATGTCGCTGACAAGACCGCCCCTGCGCGCTGCCGCCCAATCGTGGATCCTGCGCGGACCTTTCGTGGACCCTTCGCGGACCTTTGGCTGACTCTGCGCGCGCCCTTTGCGGATCGTGCGGATCGTTATGTGTGCGGGCCCAGGTTGGCTCCGTCGAGCTTGTGGCCCAGACCGCAGGCCAGGTTGCGGTAGAGCACCAGCGCGATATCGGGCCGCTGCCGCGAAAGCAAGGCCAAGGCTTCAGCATCCAGCGTCGCCACGCGTAGCTCGCTGCGGGCCCGCGCCGTCGATCGATGCTGCCCACCGGCCAGAAGCCCGCGTTCCCCAACGACATCGCCGCTGCCGATGATGCCCAGCACGCGATCGCCGCGCGCGATGCTGACTTCACCCGAAAGCAGGACGTGCAAGGCCGTGGCGGGCTGGCCGGTCTCGAACAGCGTGGCCCCTTCGTCGATGCGCCCCGTGCGCATGGCGGCGGCCAAGCGACGCGACTGCCCAGCGTCAAGTCCGGCAAACAGCGGCAGCGCGAAGATCGCGTTCTGAATCTCTGGCAGCACGTGCGTCTGCCGCAGGCTGTCGCTGACCAGGTCGAAGAATGGACGGCCTTCGGGCACCAGATCGGGCGGCGCGATGTCGGCGCTGCCAAACAGCTTGACCATGCGCACGATGTCCAGGCGCTCGACATCGGCAAAGACCATGGCGGGGATGTAGGCGGCGGGGACAAAGCCCAGCTCGATCAGCGTGCGCTGCATGCGCGGAGCATCGGCGCTGACATCGACTTCCAGATACTGGGCGCCCTCGGCTTCGATGCGCGCGACGGCCTGTTCCAAAAGGAAGCGAATCGCTTCGTCCGCGCGCGCCACCACTTCAAAGATGCGTGCCCCCTGCTCGATCGGATCGAAGACCCAGCCCACGCCACCGGCGACAGCGCCGCCCTGCGGCTGTTCGTCGCGAGCCAAAAGATAGGTCGCGTGATGGACGGCCAGCTTGAACAGGCCGTAGTGCAGGCGGATGGGGCCGAAGATCTCGCGCCGGTGGACGCGGCCGCGCTCGATGCGAAGCAATGCAGGCAGGCCGGCGCTGGTCATGGTGTCGGCGACAAATGAACCGCGCGCGGCGTAGGCGGGACTGACCTCGTCGACGATCAGGTCGTTGGCCATGCCCAGCGATGCCAAGGCGGCGCTGGCCAGGCGATGCACTTCGGGGACGATGTGCGGGTGGTTCTTGCGCAGCGACAGAGCGGGACCGAAGTGGCGAACGTACAGACCGACGCTTTCGCGCGACAGCACCAAGTGCTTGTTGGGCAGAAAGCCGACCGGTCGAAACTGCGCCGCGATCGACACCCGCTGCGAGTGGTGATGCACGGTGCGGTTTTCGACGAAGGCGACGTGCAGGCGATCGCCGATGCTGCGCAGCCTGCCTTCCATCAGCAGGTGGCCCAGGCCGCGGGATCGTGCGTCATCGGCTACGGCCAGGCGACCTAGCTCTCCCGCCAGGTCGGAATGCGCACTGACATCGATGATGATCGATGCTGTTCCCAGCAAGCGCTGCGTCGCCTTTTCTTCGGCGACCAGCACCACCATGTCATCGCCCAAGATCGATCGCAGCAGCCAGTTTTCGTCGAAGAACTTGCGATAGGGATAGCACTCGCCATAGGTGGTCAGAAACAGCTGACGGATGGCGCCGACATCGTGTTCGTCGGCCGTGCGCACACAGACGCCGCGATCTTCGACGAGGGTGCTCATGACCGCGCCTCGTCCAGCAGTCGCTGGCCGGCCAAGCGCGCGATCTGCGCGAAGTACGCCGCGCCGAATCCCAGGGCCGCTTCGTCGAAGTCAAAGCGGCTGGAGTGCGCGGGAAAGCCCTCGCGTCCGACGACGCGGCCGCCAATGCGAACGTAAGCGCCTGCGATGTGTTCCAGATAGACCGCGAAGTCTTCGCCTCCCATGTTGACGGTGCGCAGATCAACCACGTGTTCAGGGCCGCAGATCGCAGCGGCCGCTTCGCGGGCCAGGGCGGCCATATCGGGCGGGTTTAATAAAGGCGGCGTGCCTTCGACGATGCGCGTCTCGACCTGCGCGCCGTGCAGAAGACCGATGGCGCTGGCGATGCGGCGCAGCGAAGCGTGCAGGTGGCTGCGGACATCGGGGTGCTGGGCGCGGATGGTGCCGGAAAGCTCGGCTTGGCCGGCGATGACGTTGGCGGCGGTGCCGGCGTGAAAGCTGCCGACCGTGATCACCGATGGATGCGCGGGATCGATCTCGCGCGAGACAATGGTCTGCAGCGCCGTGACCAGCAGGCTGCCGACCACCACCGCATCCAGCGCTTCGTGCGGACGAGCGCCATGCCCGTCGCGACCGCGCACCGTGATGAAGAAGACATCGGTCGATGCGTTCATGGCGCCGGGCTGCACCGCGATGGTGCCGGCGGGATAGTGGCGATCGATGTGGCCACCGAAGATGCGGACGACACCTTCCAGCGCTCCAGCGGCCAGAAGGGCGCGTGCACCCTGCGCGACTTCTTCGGCGGGCTGAAACAAGATGCGAACCGGAAGCGGCGGCGGATCGGCGATCAAAAGTGCGGCGGCGCCGACCGCGATGGCGGTGTGTCCATCGTGCGCGCAGGCGTGCATCAGGCCCGGGCTCTGCGATGCGAAGGGCAGGCTGGTCTCTTCCTGGATCGGCAGCGCATCCAGATCGGCGCGCAGGGCCACAAGCGGCTGCGTCTTTTGTCCCGGCACGTCGACCACGACGCCGGTCTTGGCGATCCGGCGGGGCGTAAGGCCCAGCGATCGAAGCTCGGCTTCGACGCGTGCGGCAGAGCCTTCTTCTTGCCAGCTGCGCTCGGGATGCTGGTGCAGATCGCGTCGCAGCCGAACCATCTGGGACAGAAGCTCGGTACTGACGGGCGGGCTGGGCATGGGACCTCCCTTGTGAGGCGACTGACAAGACCAGCCATATCACACGGGGCAGCGAAGGGATCGCTGGAAATCGACGAAGGATCTACGCGGGCCCGGCGTGATCGGACGTTGCTTGCGCAGTCGGAGATTTGGTACACACAGCCTTTCACGCAAGACTTGCGCGCTTGTTGCCCACGCTTGCCGTTGGGCCTGTGGAGGCTGTCATGCCGACGATTCGCCGAACGCTGTCGCTTTTGTGCCTGCCGCTGTTGTTGTCTTCCGTCCGCTGCAGCGAAAGCGAGCAGCCGATGCCCATGAACGAAGGACCCTGCGCGGCTGCGGGCATCACGACCACCAGTCGTTTCTTGGGCGGCAGCGCCGATGGCCATCCCGATCCTCTGGCAGCGACGGCGCGGGGCAAGGCGCGAGCGGCGCGCATTCGCGACACCAGCTGGATTCGCCAGCCGGAAAACGCGCGCGAAAAAGTTCAAACGGGGGACTTCCTGCTGATCAACGA
>JAYRFD010000252.1:0-2212 GCA_041908565.1 Polyangia bacterium
ATCAGCGTTGCCCACAGCAGCTGCAGGGCTGTCATTAGGGTCCACATAGGTGGGTCTCCAGTTTTCGTACCACCCTCCTGCATAGCCATGTTGAGCGCCGATGGGAACCCACAAAATGACCCCAGGAATCGGACCAATTAACCTATCTCAGCACGCGGCAGCCTCGGGTGAGCGTCGCTGGGCGATGGTCCGTGTCGCTGTCGTCGTGCACAAGATGCGGCATGGACACGGCGCCGCGGGCGAGTGCAACTTCCGCTCAACAGCGACGGAGCGGCCCAGCGTCCCGGTCCGCCGAGCCGGTCGCGATGCCGCAGCGCCAGGGTCGACCTGTGCTGGCGCTTTCTGGCGCTGACCCGCCATCGGGGCTGCCCGTCGAGCCAGCCGCATCACACAGAGCCCATCGCCCGGTCGCAAATTCGACGCGACGGTTGCCCGCGCGATTTTCGCGCGTGGCGTTGGAAGCAAGCGGCGGATCGGCCCCACGACCGGCGACACACAGGCGGTCGGCGGCGATGCTTCGTTGACGCAGCGCAGCCAGAACGGCAGGTGCAGACCGACGGATGTTGCGCTCGCCATTTCAGCGACGACGGCGGCGATACGGACTGAAAAAAAGGCAGAAGAAGAACGGCAGCGGGTCCGAGAAACGGGCGAGCGGGGAAGCGCGAGCAGGGTGAGTTAGCGAAGGCGAGCGAGCGGGGCGAGCAAGCGAGGCGAAGCGGGGCGAGCTAGATGGAAAGGAGGAGGCGCTCGGGGTTTTCCAGGCGCTCTTTGACTTTGACCAGGAAGGACACGGCTTCGCGCCCGTCGACAACGCGGTGGTCGTACGACAGCGCGATGTACATCATGGGGCGGATCTCGATCTTTTCGCTGTCCCCGCTGCCGACGACGACGGGGCGACGCACGATGTTGTGCATGCCCAGGATGCCGGTCTGCGGCAGGTTGAGCAGCGGCGTGCTCATCATCGATCCATAGATGCCGCCGTTGCTGATGCTGAAGGTGCCGCCCTGAAGTTCTGGCAGGGTCAGCT
This sequence comes from Polyangia bacterium, assembly GCA_041908565.1. Lineage (GTDB taxonomy): Bacteria > Myxococcota_A > Polyangia > Palsa-1104 > JAEUJZ01 > JAEUJZ01. The sequence continues at coordinate 1,028 of JAYRFD010000252.1, forward strand.
TGTTGTCCTTGGCCTTGGCAGCTAGCTCGCCGATGCCTTTTTCGATCTCGGCGAAGCCCATGCGGTCGACGTTGCGCAGCACGGGAACCACCAAGCCCTTGCCACCACCGACGGCAATACCAAAGTCGTAGTGCTTCTTATAGACGACGGCCAGGCCGCCTTCGTGCGGGCGAACCTCGGCATTTAGGCCGGGGAATTCTTGCAGCGCGCGCGCGCAGGCGACGACGAAGAAGGACATGAAGCCCAGCTTGATGCCGTGGCGCTTGACGAAGTCGTCTTGGTACTTGGCCCGCAGCGCCATGATGTGGCTCATGTCGACTTCGTTGAAGGTCGTCAGGATGGCGGCGGTGTGCTGCGCTTCGACCAGGCGTTCGGCGATGCGGCGACGCAGCGGAGACATCGGCACCAGCTCTTCGCGCGCGTCGCTGGCTGCCGGCTTGGCGGCGGCTTCGGCGGGCTTGGCGGAGGCGGCTGGGCTGCTAAACAGGGTGGCGGCCGGATCGACGCCGTGCTCGCGTCGCCACTGTCGCATGGCCGGGCTGTTGTTGATGCGCGGTGGATCCGCAGCGGGTGCATGGGCGGATGCAGCCGGGGCAGGCGCTGCAGCAGCCGGGGCAGGACTAGCAGCCGAAGGTGGCGCGGTCGGGGCCGGCGCAACAGTCGCAGCAGGAACCGGAGCCGCAGCGGGAACCGGAGCCGCAGCGGGGGCTGGCTTGCTGCTGGCTGCCGTCGGAGCGGCCGATGGATCCAGCGAGCCAATGGAGGCGCCGACGCGGACCACCGTGCCGACTGGATGACGCTGATCGACCAGCACACCGGCCGATGGCGCGGGCAAGGTGACGGTGACCTTGTCGGTCTCTAGCTCGGCAAGCGGCTCGTCGAGCTTGACGGCCTCTCCGGGCTGCTTGAGCCACTTGGCAATGGTCGCTTCGGCAATCGATTCACCAAGCGGGGGAATGACCAGTTCGAGCTTCGTTTGTGACATGTTCGACGCGTACCTGTGTCCGTATCCGTCGGATCGAAAGGGAAGTTCGCGGCCTGTGCCGCGGGATCGTTCGCAGACTTAGCCTTCGCTGCCCACGGCTGTTAGCACCAGCGTGACCGTCGGGCGCGGCGTGCCATCGGCGTTGGCTTCAGACAGCTTGGCCGCGGCGCCGGCTTCGTTGAAGTCGGCGAAGGCGTCGC
>JAYRFD010000253.1:0-4231 GCA_041908565.1 Polyangia bacterium
CTGCTCGACCTCGTTTTCCAGGAACGACTGCTCCGCTGCCGTCAGCTTCGGAACCGGGTACGCAAGAAGCTTGCTCCAGTCCGGGTCACCGCGGAACAGTTCGCCGTCCCACCAGACGGTACCGGCCTCGAGCGCGACGCGCTCGGTCTCCGACATCTGCGGCAGAATCCGCTTGTAGGTCCTGAAAACTGGCCGGCTGACGAACGCCCGTCGCAGAGGACGGAAGCCGAACAGAACGACCACGCTCGCCAGCGTGATACCTATGACACTCCAGATGATCGTCGCGATCATGGCTGCTTCTCCTGTGATTGGTCTTGGGTTCTAGGTCCCGGGTCTGCTTTCTCCGGCTGCCTTGCTCGGCAACTCTTTTTGGTTTGCTGCTGGCTCGTCGAACTGCGGCAACGGAGCCCGCAGGCCGCCGAGCAGGAAGGGCATCAGCCTCTGCGCGAGGCGCCTGGCGCGAATCGTATCGTCCTCCTGAACCGGACGCTCGCCAGCCAGGTCGTCGACTTCGACGCCGGTCACCACGCGCAGGACGTCGGTGCCGGCGATGGCGTAGGACATGGCCCCGAGCATGAAGTGCAGGCGCCAGACGATCTCGGCCTTGGGCACATCGGGCAGCGCGCGGAACAAGGCCAAGGCCAGCGACACATCCAGCATCGATGCTTCGTCGCAGACGATCAGATCGCCTTGGATCTCGCGCACTTTGCGCGGGTCGACGGTGGCCGGATCTTGACCGGGGCGCAGCTCAAGCAGGCGGTGCACCGTCGATGCGGCGTGCCCGGTGGCTTCCGACAGCCGCTTGGCCGCCCGCCCAGTCGGCGCCACCAAGCGGACGTCCATGCCGACGCGACGAAACGTCTGCACCAGGGCGCGGATGATCGTCGTCTTGCCGGTGCCGGGACCGCCGGTGATCACGCAGAACGGAAAGCGCACCACTTGTTCCAGGGCGCTGCGCTGCGCCGGCGCCAGGGTAAACGGCAGCTCCTCGACGTGCAGGGGCGGAACCCGGCGGCGCTCGACGGTCAGCGCATCGACGATGGATCGGGCCAGCGCCTGTTCCGCGCGATGCATCGAGGCGCTGTACAGGCAGGGCTCTTCCGGCGTGCCGTCGAGGATGATCTCGCCGCGGCCGATCAGGTTTTGTTCGGCATCGGCCAGCGGCTCTTCCGGCCAGCCGGCGGGGGCCTGCGCGTCTTCGATCGGCTCGCTGCTGAGCAGAATCAGCGTGCGACGCTGCAGTTCTTCGCGCGGCAGGTAACAGTGACCGGCGTCGGTGCCCTGTTCCAAGCAGTGACGCAGCGCCGCTTCGACGCGCAGGGGCGAAGTCAGCGCGATGCCCAGGGCCCGCGCGATGCGGTCGGCGATCGCAAAGCCAATGCCGCTGACATCGCGAGCCAAGCCGTACGGATCCTCTTTGACCCGTCGCACGGCTGCGGCGCCGTACACCTTGCGAATGCGCGAGGCATAGGCCGCCGAGATGCCCAGGCCCTGCAGAAAGATCATGACCTCGCGCTCTTCTCGACGGGCGCGAGCGTCCCCAAAGGCCCGCTGGGCGCGACGCTTGCCGACCCCTTTGATGCCGGCGATGCGATACGTCTCGTTTTCCAGGACGATCAGCGAGTCCAAGCCGAAGCGGCTGACGATGCGGTGCGCAAGCTCTGGCCCCAGGCCCGACAGCGTCGTCAAATAGCGCTCGATCCCGAACAGCGTCTGCGGCCCGATGGGCAGCGTCAGCTCGGCGCGAAGCTGACGCCCGTGCTGGCTGTGGTGTTCCCAGCGACCGACGACGCGCAGCGTCTCGCCAAGCTGCAGGCCGGCCAGCGCGCCGACCACGGTTACAGGCGGGCGAACGATGGCCGATGGGCGGGCTGCGGCGCCACCTTCGTCGTGGACGTCGATCTCTAGCACCGAAAACTCGCCGTCGGGCGCGCTGTAGATCACGCGACGCACCGAGCCATCGATGCGCACCATCAGCGGGTCGCTGGTCGCCCAAGCGGGCAGCTCTGGCAGGGTGTCCAGCGTCGGCAAGGCCAGGCGCGTCTGTTCCCCATCGTGAACGCTGGCCACTGCACTTTCCGCTGCTGCGGCGGGCGAACCTGGGGGCACCGACGATGCTTGGCCCTCCGCCGAGTCGCGATCGTTCGACGCACCCGCCCCATCCAGCAGCGCAGCCTGCGGCCCCATATGTTCCGACGCCAACGACATCGACAGCCGCTGACTTGGTACCACAAACCCGGCGCCCGCTGCGGACAAGACACGCGCCGCCGAAAAACGTCCCGTCCTTGCCGGGCTGATGACCGCTGCGATTAATCCAGGTCGTCGACGGTGCCGGGCAGGGGCATGGGATCGATGCTGCCTTCGGGGATCTGCTGCTGCAGATCGCGCTGAGCCGACGCATCGAAGCGTCCGTCGTGGCCCCAGCGCAGCAGGGCATCGGTCCACACCACGGCTTGCTGCATGGCGTGGCGATAGCGCAAAGGAAAGCGGACGGCGTCGTACACGGCGGGGCGTTCCCACAGCTTGTCGTGGTCGGGAACGACGACGCGCCCCAGCGGGCTGGTCAAAAGGACACGATAGCGGTCCAGGCTTTGGGTCCAGCGACGGTAATCATTCAGCGAGGGCGCTTCGCCATGCGTGCACGCCAGGGCTTCATGCACGGCCCACCACAGCGGCCCGCCATCGTCGTGAAAGCGGCGCCCGCACAGAAGCGATGGATCGATATCGAGGTAGTGATACAGAAACCAGCGGCCCATCATGTCCAGGCCGAAGCGCTCTTCGTGGAACAGGATGCTCTGGTATTTTTCGACGTTGTGATGCTCTTGCTCGACGGTAAGACCGGATTTCTTGCTGCGCGCAAGGGCCATGCGATTGACCAGCGGATGCAGCGATCGGTCAACCGCGGCATGCGCGATGTAGCCCAAGGCAAAGGCGATGATTAGCTCGCCTTTTTCGCGTTCCAGCGACGATGGCGATCGCTGCGCCAGCCCACAGCCGGTGCGCATCAGGTGCATGCCCAAAGCAATCGGCATGCGCTGGTGCAGCGTGTCGCCCCAGGCCGATCCGTGCAGCGGCCGCCCCAAAAGGAAGTTGATCACCGCCGTACCAAAGCGATCGAAGTACGGCAAGTCGACGAACAGAGTGCCCAGTCGCGCCGCTTGTCGACGGGAACCGCGGGCCAGGTGCTGGGTCGTCAACGCCGAACCCGTGGCGATCACGTCATCTAAGGCCGACAGATGGATGCCTTCAGCGGGCATGTGCAGAGTGTACTGCCTGCGGTCGCCGCGCAGGTACGGCGTCCCGCGACGCGGGTCCATTTGCGGCACCGCGACCCAGAAGCGCCCACCGCCCGTGCAGCGATTCGGCCCGCCTGCGCTGCGCGATCCGTGTCTGCAGACGGTAAGCGGACGTCAGCACGGCTCTGATCCGCAGAACGCAAAGCGCGCGCGCCCCCGGTCGGGCCCAGTCCAAGTGCGTCGCAGACGTGCCGTCACCTATCGGCAGGCACCGACAGAGCGCAGGGCCTGCACGACCTGGGCAATCGGCACGGCGTCGGGGTCGCTGTACCAGGTCAGGCCCGGCTCTTTGCGCAGCCACGTGCGCTGGCGACGGGCGTACTGCGCGGTCTGCTGCGCAAGCTGCGTCTTGCAGGCCGCCAGATCCAGCGAGCCTTCCAATAGATGTCATACCAAGTCATAGCCCAGCGTCGCGTCGGAAAGCGGTCCCTGCGCGCGCTGTGCGGCGACTTCGGCAGTTAGTCATTGCGCGAACATCTGCTCAACGCGCGCGGCGATGCGCAGGCGGCCCGGTTCAGCCCCAGGATCCAGCGCGATACGCAGCGTGCGATAGCGCGGACCGCGGGCTCGCTCGGCCGCGTGCTCGGCGAACCACTGCGACTGCGTCTTGCCGCTCTGCTTGAAGATCTCCAGCGCGCGCTCGATGCGCACGGGATCGGTCGGGCCGATGCGAGCCGCAGCATCCGGATCGATCTGCGAAAGGCGCGCATGCAGGGCCGGCCAGCCCGCAGTCGCAGCCTCGGCCCGAAGCTGAACGCGATAGTCGATGTCGGCAGCCGGTCCGGGAAACAGGCCCTCGCACAGCGCACGCAGATACAGGCCCGTGCCACCACACAAGATGGCGGGACAGCGACGCTGGGTAAGCTGCGCAAGCACCGCATCCGCCAGATCGACAAACTGCGCGGCGCTGGCCGCTGGGCTGGTTGGCAAGACCC